>CAZQNX010000057.1:5055-5770 GCA_964595025.1 uncultured Candidatus Saccharibacteria bacterium
GTACGAGAAATCCACATGACCTGGCGTATCAATGAGATCGAGCACATAGTCCTGCCCGCCCTTGTGCCAATGCATACGCACTGGCGCCATTTTTATCGTGATGCCACGCTCGCGTTCGAGATCCATCTTGTCCAAGACCTGCGCCTGCATGCGGCGCTTCTCGATGGTGCCGGTTATCTCGAGCATGCGATCGGCAAGCGTCGACTTGCCGTGATCGATATGCGCGATAATAGAAAAGTTGCGTATGTGATTCGCCATGATGTCTTTCCGCTACTGCGTCTGCGCCTGATCTTCCGCTGAGCCAGCAACGACGACGCGAGCACCCCGGGCAAAGGGCAGCGGCATCTGCGGAATGCGCGAACGAAGCGTGTCGACCAGTTCCGCGAATTCCTTACTCCCGAGCGCGAAGTAGCTGAACCCCGCCACTATACTGCCTGCAAGCGCCCCGGCAAAGCCCTTGAAGAACGCGGAGCCGGTCGTCGAGCCGACATCGATCGGGCCCACGACGACGAGCATCCCATAGGCGGCCAGGCCAGCCATGGCGGCCGCGCCCGTACTTTCGAAGAACGTACGCCGCACGCGCGAGAAGAATCCGCGATAGATGCTCTCGAAGTGCCAGGCAAGCGCCATCGCACCGAGAATCGATGCGACAGAAAATGCGATACCGAGCGCCAAAACGCGCGATCCGGGCACATCTTGCACGCGCAAGAGGGTC
>CAZQNX010000058.1:0-5681 GCA_964595025.1 uncultured Candidatus Saccharibacteria bacterium
TCGGCTCGAGCCTCGTGTACTTCTACCACGCCGCGCAATACTCGATAGAGCAGTCGAGCGCCGTCGCCTCGGTGCAGCGCGCGATGGATACGATGGTCCGTACGATACGCGAAGCATCCTATGCATCCGACGGCGCATACCCGATGGCCTCGCTCGGAAACGATCAGATCGTCTTCTACGCACACACCAATGCGCAGAGCCCGTATGCCCAGAAGGTGCGCTTCTTCGTGCAGGGCACGTCGCTCATGCAGGGGGTGATAGAGCCTGCGGGAGATCCGCCTGCATATGGCGCGACGGAGACTATCTCCAAGCTCGCCGACTATGTGCAAAATCTCGCGATCGCAACGAGCACGTTCTCGTATTACGATGAAGACGGCGTCCTCATGACCGATCTCACGCGCATCGGAGCCGTCAGATTCGTCCGCGCGAGCGTGACCGTCGATGTGAACGTAAACGACCAGCCGACACGCCTCACGCTCCGCTCGTCGACAGCGCTCCGCAATCTCATCGAACACTGATATGCGATACGCGACCACTGCATCACAGCGACACGCAGGCCTCACGGTCTTGCTCGTCATCGCGTTCATGGGCGTCTTCTCGCTCATCATGAGCGCTATCGCCGGATTTGCCCTCCAGCAGGGGAGATACGGACGCGTCCTCTACGATCGCGAACAGGCGCTCCATTCGGCCGAAGCGGGGCTCGAATACTATCGCTGGTTCCTCGCACACAATCCGAACGACCTCCAGAACGGCACCGGCCTGCCGGGCCCTTATCTCTACACCGTGCTCGATCCCGAGGGCGGCACCATAGGAACCGCATCGATATCGGTGAGCGCGGCGCAGGAATGCGGCGTGAATCAGTGGATCGATATCACGTCGGTCGGAAAATCCGAGCTGAATCCGAGCTTCCCGCGCACGCTTTTCGGACGCTACATGCGTCCGTCGGTCGCCGGCTATTCGTATCTCTTGAATAGCAACGTGTGGGCGGGTAGCGATCGCGTCATCACTGGGCCGTATTTCTCAAATGGCGGCATACGGATGGATGGATCTAACAATTCGAATGTCTTGAGCGCCGCCTCGACATGGACATGCGACAGCTCGTTCGGCTGTTCGCCAACACAGTCGCGTCCAGGCATCTTCGGATCGGGGAGTGGCTCGGCGCTCTGGGAATATCCCGTCTCGTCAATCAACTTCGCTGGCATCGCCGCAAACTTCTCGACGCTCAAGTCGTATGCACAGAACAGCGGCGGACTCTACTTTGCTCCCGCGTCGGGCAGCGCATCGCAGCGCGGCTACCATCTCATCTTCAACAGCAACGGCACCGTCACGGTGCGCCGCGTGAGCGCGACATGGAGCTTCCCGAGCAACAGCAGCCAGTATGGGTGGATTACCGAGTACGGCGCGATACGCACCGAGACGAACGTCGGAACGTACGCCATCCCCGCGTCATGCTCGCTCATCTACGTCGAGGACCGTGTATGGGTCGAGGGCACGGTGAGCGGGAAAGTCACGCTCGTCGCGGCCGACGTCGTCAATTCGAACAGCTACCCCGATGCCTACCTCCTCAACGACATCACCTACGCGACGAACGACGGCACATCGGGATTCGCACTCATCGCCGAGGGCAACGTCCGCATATCACTCAATTCGCCGAATGTCATGACACTAAACGGCATCTTCATCGCACAGACGGGGCACTACGGCCGCGATTTCTACACGAACAGCAGCTCATATCCATCCGGGCAGCGCGTGGGAAGCACCTGGGCTTCGTATGTGACCCGCTCATCGCTCACGACAAAGGGCTCGGTCGTGTCGAATGGTCGCACCGGGACGAGCTGGTCTTGTGGCAGCACCTTCTGTTCGGGATACCAGACCCGCGTCGATGCCTACGATGCGCTCCAGGCGACAGCTCCGCCGCCCTTTACCCCCTCGGCGTCGAGCGACTACAGCTTTACGATCTGGCGCGAAGAGTAGCAGCACAGGGGCACGTGGTACAATCCGGGCATGAAATCACTCGTCGTCGCGAACTGGAAGATGTACCCGAAGACCGCCGCCGATGCGAAAAAGCTCTTCGGGGCCTCGCGCCGCTGTGTCGAGCCGCACAAGAACGTCTCGCTCGTGATAGCTCCGCCAGCACTCTTCGTGACCAATCTTGCAAAGGGATACCGCGGCAAGATCGCCTTCGCTGCGCAATCCGCACGCGCCGAAGATGAGGGGGCGTTTACCGGCTCGCATTCGCTTGTCCAGTTGCGCGAGGCCCGCTGCACCCATGCGCTCGTCGGACACGCCGAGCGGCGCGCCGCGGGCGAGACAGATGCCGAGATCGCGCAGCAGGTGGCGCGCGCGCTTGAGCTCGAGATGACGCCCATTCTCTGCGTGGGTGAGCGAGCGCGCACCACCGATGGCGGACACTTCGCCACGGTGCGCGATCAGCTCCGGACTGCACTCACCGGCCTCAAGCCCGGCGCCGTGAAGAAGCTCATCATCGCGTACGAGCCAGTGTGGGCTATCGGTGCACCCGTGCCTATGGCTCCGCGCGACATGCACGAGATGAGTATCTTCATACGCAAATCACTCGTCGCCATGCTCGGCGAGGGCGCGATGGATGTGCGCATCCTCTATGGCGGAGCTGTCGATGAGACCAATGTGGCAAACATGATGCGCGATGGCGACGTGCATGGCCTCCTCGTCGGACGCGCGAGCGTCGATCCGATCAAATTCGCAAAAGTGATCCACACGCTCGGCGACTTATGAAGCGCCTCACTGATATCGCCCCCGCCGAGCTGCGCGGCAAGCGCGTCATTCTCCGCGGCGGTTTCGATGTCCCGCTCGATGATCACGGGGAAGTTGGCGAGGTATTTCGCATCGATCGCGCACTTCCCACGCTCTCACTCTTGCGCGCCGCGGGCGCAAAGACGATCATCCTCTCTCATATCGGACGGGATCCGAGCGAGACGAACGCACCCGTCGCTCGTGCGCTCGCGCGGCGCATGCCGATCACCTCTGTACCGGATCTCTTGGGTGCGATAGCCAAAGATGCCGTGCGCGCGATGCGCGATGGCGACATCGTCCTCCTCGAGAATCTGCGCCAGGATCCGCGCGAGGCCTCTGGCGACGACGCCTTCGCCGCAGAGCTCGCGGCGCTCGGCGACGTGTATGTAAACGACGCGTTCTCGGCAGCACACCGCGCGCACGCATCGATCGTCGGCATCCCGAAGCACCTTCCGCACTACGCAGGCATCCTCTTCGCCGAAGAAGTTGACACGCTGCTTAAAGCGCGCACGCCGCAATCACCTTCGCTCGCGATCCTCGGCGGCGCCAAATTCGAGACGAAAGCACCACTCATCCGCGCACTACTTTCGACCTACGATCACCTCTTTCTCACGGGCGCACTCGCCAACGACGTCTTCCGCGCGCGCGGACTTCCCGTCGGACGCTCGCTCGTATCAAAAGAAGTGCCTGGCTCCGATGTCTTGGAGCACCCACGCTTCCTCGCGCCTACCGATGTGACCGCGCAAGAGGGCAATGGGCATGCGTGCGTGCGAAAGCCTGGCGACGTACAGAACGACGACAAAATAGTTGATATCGGCCCCGATACCGTGGCAATGCTCGCTCCGCATATCGAGAAAGCAAACTTCATCCTCTGGAACGGCCCGACCGGGCTCTACGAAGAAGGCTTCACCGCATGGACGCATGCGCTCGCCGAGATCATCGCGCGACGCGTCGACGAGGGCGCGACGGTCGTGATCGGCGGGGGAGACACCATAGCGGCAATCGATGGCGCGGGCATACCGCACGATCGCCTCGGCTTCGTCTCGACAGGTGGTGGCGCCATGCTCGAACTCTTGCTCGACGGTACTTTGCCAGGGATTGAGGCGTTGGCGTAAATTGTCACGCAATTTTGTTCATTTGCCAGGCACTCCAGACAATCAGTGCTCCGCCCAAAAGCTCGCGCAAAACAGGAAATTCTCCGTAGAGCACGACCCCGTAGAGCAGCGCAACGGGGACTTCGAGCATGAGCAGCTGCCCTGCGAGAGTTACGCTGATGCGCTCAAAGCCATAGTTCGAATAGTAGAGGTGAAATACATTGAACGCCGCACTAGCCAGGAGTGAGAGGGCAGCCGCTAAGCCGAGGGTGCTCATGCGCGGCGCACCTTCGCCCACAAAAACACTGAAGCAGAGGAGGAACATCGCGCCAATGAAAAGCATCAGTACTGTCGTCTGTTTATTGCTAAAGTGGTCAGATTGCCACTTACGCGCAACATAACTCATATCAAAACAGAGAGCCGAAAGAAGTGCGTATGTTTCTCCCACTCCCCAAGAAAAAGTCCCGATTCCGTTGAGCGCCACGAGAATAACTCCCGCGAATCCGGTAAGCACATAGGATATTTTCCGCGCATTCATGTGCTCACCGAGCAGGAAATATCCGAAAAGGGGCATGAGCGGCACCATCGCGACTATGGAGACATTCGCATATTTCGTATGCAATATACCGGCGGTAAAGAGCGCGACAGCGCCATAGAGCATCACCGCACGGAAAATGACGATGGCCCATTCCCGCACGGGAGCGGAACGAGCACGAGAAATATCAAGATAGCGCCGGAATACCACAGCGCCGATGAGGGCCGCAAGTCCGATACGCAGATATGTTTGCTGAAAAAGTTCGAGGCTATCGCCCAGGAAGCGCACGAAAATTCCCATGCTAGCGAAAGCGATAGCAACTACCACGATGGCAAATACCCCTTTCTGATGTTCGGTCATACGGCGCGTATCCGCGCAGCTATCGCAGCGAGTTCGCCATCATCGGCGCGATCAAAATCATAGGAAACGATATAACCCGGGTAGATATCGAAAAACTTTTTATCGCCCACCGATTTGTGCTGTTTCCACGCGTCGTCTTTTGTGCCATGCAGAGGGACGAGCTTGCAGTGGAGGTGATCGACACCGAACCCTTCGAAAACAAACCCGGTGCGCCCCACATCCTCGAACGTCTCATCAAGCTTTTTCGCGACGATGCGCGCGGCGCGGAAGATACCGTCGGCCACTTCGCTCGGCACATCCGCCACATAGCTCGCATGGTGCTCTTTCGTAATGACGACCGAAAAGCCTGGCGTATTGGGAAATATCGTGAGGAACGCGAGATGCTTATCGTCCTCCCATATCGTATGACTCGGCACCTGTCCGGCAACGATCTTGCAGAAAATGCAGTCGGTATTCATGGGGTGAGTATAGCGAGGGGAAGGGGGCGCGTCTACGCACGTTGACGACGCACAGTGCGGGTGCCACGATAGGCGCATGCACATCACTCGCACAACTCTTGCGCTTATCATCGGTCTTCTTGTCTCTCCCGTTTCGGTACACGCCGCATCGGCGAGCATTGCCGAACTCTCGCCAAGTGCGAACGTGATGGCCGCGACGAACGTCTCGCTGCGCATCGTGCCGACAGGCTTTCCCGGAAGCGTCACCTACTCGCTCCAAGACTCGTTTGGTGGATCCACCGCTTCCTCAAACAACATCAATCTCGGCGGACGCTTCTCGTGGGTACCCGAGAAGAACGACATCGGCACGCACATCTTCACCTTTACCGTACGCGGCAATGAAGACGTGGCGACGGTGTCGCAGACGATCACCGTCTTGCCTCCGCCGTCTGTTGCGATAAGCACGCTGGTACCGGGAAGCAC
>CAZQNX010000059.1:0-5466 GCA_964595025.1 uncultured Candidatus Saccharibacteria bacterium
TGGGCACTCGATGCGCCTGCATCACCATCGTAGCCTCCCTGGTGCACGATGCCGGTGAGCAGAAGCGCAGGTTGCTGTGCAGCAAGCTGCGCGAATTCTTGTGCGTATTGGGTGTTGTTGACGAGATCTTCGTACACAACACGCGACACCGGAACGATCGTACCGAATTCCGAGGCGTTTGGCATGTTCTTGAGAATGAGACTGAATCCGTTCGCACTCAACGCGCGCGCGACTTCTGTCCGCGACGACACGGGAATATCGCGGATACCATCGACTTCGACCTGGGGAAGGAACACCTGCCCATACTGGGTGACCATGTGTGCATAGACGGCAGCGACTTTCTGCACATCGGCAGTGCTCGCGCACTCGCAGTAGAGATTTATCTTGCAACCTGCTCGTGCACAGTGGGCACCAGCGATCCCGAGATCAGTTGCATCAAATGCATTGACCGAAACGAGCTGCCCGGCCGTTGCCGTCGAAAGGCACGCCTTCCCATCACGAGAAAACCAGTGCGCACAGTACGACAGAGCGGGAGTCGCCGCGCCAGCCAAGACACATGAGGGCGAGGCAACGTAGACGAGAGCAACGGCGAAGGCGGCTATCCTGTGTAGCATGTACACATCGTATCACCGGCGAACGCTCTTGTGATAAGCTCTACTCCATGGAACTCATCGACCAAGGATTCGTAATCCTCGTCATCATCTTCAGTGCTGTGATTCACGAAGTGATGCATGGTGTCGCCGCAAACGCGCTCGGTGATCCGACAGCACGCTACGCTGGTCGTCTCACCCTCAATCCCATTCCGCACCTCGATCTCTTCGGTTCTATCATCCTGCCCGTAGTCCTGTCGCTCTCCGGCTCGCCGCTCTTTCTCGCGTGGGCGAAGCCGGTGCCGTACAATCCCTACAATCTCCGCGCCGACGGACTTTTTCGTCGTTTTTCCGAGGCGATCGTCGCGTTCGCAGGACCACTCTCTAATATCGCGATCGCACTTGTCTTCGGGCTTGCAATACGGCTCGACGTGGTAAATGCCGACGTCGCAGCGGTCTTCTTCCTCGTCATTCTCATCAATGTCATGCTCGCGCTCTTCAACATGCTCCCCATCCCGCCACTCGACGGATCCAAGGTATTCGAAGCGATACTGCCGCGTGGACTTGCCCGCTGGTACGGACATTGGCGAACCCAAATGGAAGCGTCACCCCTTGCGGGGATGGGCCTTGTCTTGGTGATCATCCTACTCATGGGGAGCGCCTTCAGTGGTGTCGTCTATATGGGTGCGCGACTCATAGCGGGAGTGTAACGCCGGATTTCCTTGCATTCCTCGGGGTGGCGTAGTACATTGTGGCCTACCCCCGAAAGGGGATTTTCATTGCAACATGGCAACGCTCAACCAGCTCATACGCAAAGGCCGCGGAGACCGCGTGCGCAAGTCCAAGACGGGCGCTCTCGGCCGCGGTTTTAATTCGCTCAAGAATCGCCCCACCTTCTACGAGGCACCTTTCAAGCGCGGCGTCTGTACCCGTGTTACCACCAAAACTCCCCGCAAGCCAAACTCGGCTATCCGCAAAATCGCTCGTGTCCGCCTTACGAACGGTATGGAAATCACTGCCTATATCCCGGGCGAGACCCACAACCTCCAGGAGCACTCGGTCGTCTTGGTGCGTGGCGGTCGCGTCAAGGATATCGGTTTGCGCTACACCATCGTCCGCGGCAAGCTCGACACAACAGGCCTCGACAAGCGCCGCCGCGGCCGCTCCCTCTACGGTGCCAAGAGGCCGAAGGCAGCTAAATAATCATTTCCTATGCGCCGTCCTGTAAAGAACCGCAAGCAGCCCCAACCCGACGAAGTGTTCGGCTCGATGAAGGTTGCCAAACTCATCAACTATGTGATGGAGCGCGGCAAGAAGGACACTGCCCGCAAGATCGTGTATCTCGTAATGGAAGAACTTAAAAAAGAAGGCGACCCGGTGATGGTGCTCGAAGAGGCGCTCGACAAGGCCGCCCCGACCGTCGAAGTCCGCTCGCGCCGTGTCGGTGGTGCCAACTATCAGGTCCCGCGCGAGGTTCGCCCAGAACGCCGCCTCTCGCTTGGTCTCCGCTGGATCGTCGAAGCTGCCGAAGGCACCAAGGGTGTCCCGATGGACAAGGCACTCCTCAAAGAGATTCTCGCCGCGTACAAGGGCGAGGGTGCTGCGGTAACTAAGAAGGAGACCACTCACCGCATGGCTGAAGCGAACAAGGCGTTTGCTCACTTCGCGTGGTAACAGCCCCGACACACGACTCTCAAGCGGCCGCCCCTTCGGGGCGGCCGCTTTAATTCGAGCTATACTATGAGGCGATGGATCTCTCACTCGGCATCGCCTGTGCGCTCGTGGCACTCGTGGGATGGGGACTGGGTGATTTTTTCATACAACGTGCGACGCGCGCGAGCGGCGTGCATGAGACACTCTTTGTCATCACGGGAGCCTCGACGATACTCCTCTTGCCGTTCGTCTGGCATGACGCGATAGCGGCCACGCACGTCGACATTGCCATCCTCGCTGTCTTGAGCGTCATCACCTATGCCTACGCGATAGCGATCTTCGAAGCGTTCCGCGAGGGGAAGCTCTCAATCGTCGAATCCGTCGTCGGACTCGAGCTGCCGCTCACTGTCCTCCTCGCGGTACTCTTTGGTGGCGAAAAACTCTCGGGAGTGAGTCTTGGGCTCTTTGTCCTCGTTTCCCTGGGCATCATGCTCGCGGTTACGCGCTCCACGTCGCATTTCTTCACCCGCCACATCATCGAGCGCGGCGCCCTTCTCGCGCTCGCCGCCGCGGCACTGTCGGCACTCACCAATTTCTCGATAGGGACAGCATCGCAGCACCTCTCGCCGCTGCTCGTCATCTGGTTTACGCACGCCGTGGTGCTCATTCCCGCGATGGGCTACCTCGCTTCGGAGGGGCGGCTCGCACACTTTCTCCGCTCTCTCGGCCGTCACCCCGAAGTCTATCTGCCGGTCGCGCTCTTCGACAACGCCGCGTGGGTCGGGTTCGCCTACGCAGCAGCATTTGCACCCATCTCGCTCGTCGCTACCGTGAGCGAAAGCTATGTGCTGCTTGCCGCACTCTTGGGGCACTTTTTGAACCATGAAACGCTGCGCCCGCACCAGCTCGCGGGCGCGCTCATCGCTTTGTGCGGCGTCATCGCATTCGCACTCACGATGCCGTCCTCGACATTGTAGCGGGGATGTTATACTGGGTTCATTATCTCTAGTGATTTCATAGAATAGTATGGCAGCACAGATGACCAAGGCCGCAATGATGCAGACGTACCTCAAGCAGATGCAGAAGCTCGGCGTGAAAGACTTTAGCGCAGCGAAATTTGGTGCGATCGTCGACAATCTCGGCGCAGCGAATTACAGGGCCGACGCGCAGCTCGTCGCCGCAAAGGATGAGATGGAGCTCGAGGGCGTGTACACGCGCTTCGTCGCAGACGAGCTCGGCATGAACGACAAGGTCGCCGGCATGAAGCTCGTGCGCAAAGTCGCGACCAAGATGGCAAAAGAGAAGCGCAAATACCGCGCGGTCTTCTACTACCTCCTCTCGCAGGCAGCAGGCAAGTAGTCGTGCTCGAATGTGTGCGCATGCGGCCCGCCTTTGGCGGGCCGCTGCTTTGCGCGTACTATGGGACCATGGCAGACGTGAAGATCGGCGGAGGGTGGAAAAAGGCCCTCGCAAGCGAATTCTCGGAAGAGTATTTCGAGCAGCTAGCGCGCTTTGTAAAGGAAGAGTATCAACAGGCGACCGTGTACCCGCACCCGAAGAACATCTTCCGCGCGTTCGACCTATGCCCATTCGAGGGCGTGCAGGTGGTCATCCTCGGACAAGATCCATACCACGGCGCGGGGCAGGCCAATGGCCTGTGTTTTGCTGTCAATCCCGGCGTACGTCCACCACCGTCGCTGCAAAACATTTTTAAGGAAATTGAAAGTGATCTCGAACACCCTGTCTCGCACGACACCGATCTTTCTCGTTGGGCCACGCAGGGCGTACTCCTCTTGAACGCGACTCTTACGGTGCGCGCCTCGCAAGCAGGCTCACACCAGGGCAGGGGGTGGGAACAATTTACCGATGCGGTCATCAAGAAGCTCAACGATGAGCGCGAGCACCTCGTATTTATACTGTGGGGCAACTATGCCAAGGCAAAAGGCACCCACATCGACCGCGACAAACATCTCGTGATCGAATCGGCACACCCCTCACCGTTTTCGGCCCACAGCGGCTTCTTTGGCTCTAAGCCTTTTTCGAGGGCGAATGTGTATCTCGTTCTCTGGGGGCATGCGCCAATCCGGTGGTAAATCAACTCTCCGCACACGCCCGTTGCTAAACATGCTGCCGCATGCAATCCTTGCAAAGGATGAAAGGAGGCGTGTCGTGTCTAACATCTACCTCGCCATCGGTGGAACCTTCGCGGCTGGGTGGTTAATCGTCACCCGCAAAGATAAAGCATGCACGGGATCTGGGTGCGTGCTCTTCCGAATCATTACCGTGCTCATGATTATCGGACTATGGCCCATAGCCATACCGATCTTCATATTGTTACGGTTAGCCGATCGCACCGGATAACAGTTAAATCGGACGTCTCCTCGCGGGGAGGCGCCCGATTTGCTTGTTGTAAAGGCCCTTCGGCGCGAGCAACACCGAAAGGCCGTCATATCACGACATATACGATGCATTGCAATCCGTGCCTCTTCTGGTATCCTGCAGCCATTGCCTTTCGGGGCTTTTTATTTTATTGGTTTCTACTATTCGTTATGCCTACCCGTGATTACCCGCTCGAGAAAGTCCGCAACTTCGGTATCGTCGCCCACGTCGACGCCGGCAAGACCACCACCTCGGAGCGTATCCTCTACTACACGGGCATGAGCCACAAGATAGGAGAGGTGCACGACGGCGCTACCGTGACCGACTGGATGGAGCAGGAGCGCGAGCGCGGCATCACCATCACCGCCGCTGCCATCACCTGCTTCTGGAACCCGAGCTACATGGGGACCGACACCTCCTACAAACACCGTTTCAACATCATCGACACCCCGGGACACATCGACTTCACGTCTGAAGTGAAGCGCTCTATGCGTGTGCTCGACGGTGCTGTTGTCGTCTTCGATGGTGTTGCCGGTGTCGAGCCACAATCCGAGACCAACTGGCGCTACGCCGAGGAGGCCGAGGTGCCGCGCATCTGCTACATCAACAAGCTCGATCGCACCGGCGCCTCATTCGAGAAGTCGTATGCGTCGATCCTCGATCGTCTTTCTACGAAGGCTGTCCGCCTCCAGCTCCCCATCGGGGCCGAGGGCGATTTTGCCGGTGTCGTCGACCTCATGTCGATGAAAGCCTACAAGTTTGAGGGAGAGATGGGGAAGGAGGTCATTGCGTACGACATCCCCGAACATATGCAGGCCGATGCCAAGAAGTATCGTGCCGAGCT
>CAZQNX010000060.1:0-5440 GCA_964595025.1 uncultured Candidatus Saccharibacteria bacterium
CGCACCGGAGCCTCTATGTCTCTCATGAGGCCACTTACCTCGGTGGCTTTCTTTTGTGCATCCTCGATGCGTTTATTGATGGCGGTCATGGCGGTTCGGTGTTCTGTCTCGGTCACTTCACCCTTTGCAAATTTGGTTGTGAGGTCTGCCTTGTCTCTTGTTGCGCTGCTTATGTCGGCCTGATGATCAGCTAGTTTCTTAGTAAGGCCGGCCCCCTCCTTTGCTGCGTTTGCGGTTTCTTTCGCGACCTTCAATATCTCCATGTTATCCTTGTGCTGGCGTTCGATAGCGACTTCGCCAGTAGTGGGGTCCTCGTGCTTTTTGCGGGCTAGCTCTGCGCCCTGTTGATCCGTAATAACCGCTTTCATTGCCTCCTTGAGACCCGCCTCGACCTGCTCATGGGAGCTTTTCTCGTAGCTCTTGTCGCTCTTTCCTGCGAGAGCTCCTCCGAGTCCGGCTGCCGCGCCAGCTTTCTGCATCGCCTTCGTGTTCATGAGATCGAATGAGCTCTTTGCCAAGAAATCACGCCTCCCCTTCTGGCGGCTCATGCTAGCCCACTCGCCACGCAGTTTCTGGTACTCCTTCTTCTGTGTCGGGTCGTCCAGATCAAGAGTAGCCATCTTCTTCGCACGATTTTTCATTCCCTGCTCAAGTGCGTGGCCGCTAGCCGCCGCGCGGCCGCCTATCGTCCATCGGGCAACAGGCGCCACCACCCCGCGTGCCATGATTGCCGCTGGCAACAGACCCCCAACCGCCGCAAGCCTACCTGTTGCACCCGACAAGCTGCTCGATAATTTCAAGGCCCCGAACAACAGGCCGATGATCATAAAGTATGAGAACAGCGCCCCGATACCGGCCTGACCCTGTGGATTTGATATGAGCGATCCAAGAGTGCCGCTCTTGTCTCCTATCTGATTTGCCAGACTAAGTGCCGCCCAGAGAAATATCATCATCGCTGGGGCAAGGATCACGTTCCGCAAAAGCTGGTCCTTCCACCCCTTGAAGCCGTAATCGCTCTCGGCAAGTGTCGGGGAAAGATATGTCGCGAACGCAAATGCTGATGTCATCAGAAGGAAGAGCAAAATTATTCCACGCGCCAACAACAAAAAGGCGCCATAAAAAAGAACAACCGCAGCAAGTCCCAGGAGTGCAAATACCACTAATCCATGCAGGAGGGCGACCCAGCCGCTCTGATTATTCTCCGCGACTCGGGAGAGGGCGTCCCATGTGTCGCCTAATGTCTCGGCCCCAGCAAACTTGAGGAATGTGGCAGCAATACCGCCCGATGCGGATACATTTCCCGCGAGCGGAAGTGAGCCGGCGCTCCCCGGCTGAAGTAATTGTGCCTTGCTCGCGACGATCTGTGAGGCAAATAAATTGGAGGTATTGATTGCTATGTGTGTGAAGAGGAAGCTGAAATTAATGAGAATGGCGACAATAATGACGCGCGCGATGAGCTTCTTCTGGCCGTATTCTTGGAGGCCGAGGATGATGGAGATGGCGATAAAGACGAAGAGTCCGATAATGAAGATGTTCCCAAGATCGCGTACGGCGGCCCATACCTCAGCAACGGCCTGGCTCACTCCCGCTGTGTAGAAAAGCTGCGTGAAGTCTGTTATGGTCACGCGAATTGCCCAGTCAAAAAACATACCGGCAGCGACGACGAGCCAAGAAATTATCCATACAAGGCCGGCTCCTAGCACCGACATGAATCCGCGCCACAGACAGGTGGCCGGACTGAACCAAAAGTCTGTTCCTGTGCAAGAGGTGCCTGCACCAAAGTTTGCGTTTTGTTGCACTTTCGCCTGATCAAATGTTTGCGTATAGCCCATTCGCTGGTAGTCGGCAAGATCGGTCGCGGTTAGAGACCCTGTCGTTACACAATCTGCACCGGGTTTGCATAGCACATAGCGTGTGGTTCCATCGGGATTTGTCCCGCTCACGAACTGCTCGGAAGTCAGTGTGACGGTCGGCGGCGGGGCCGTAAACGTGGCACCTCCTGTTTGGGCATTTTGCACGACCTCTCCTGCGCGATAATTTCCTGCTGGGTCATCTTGTGTGTACACACGGACTGCTCGGCCACTGTTATCGGTGGCGGTACAGATCTGATATGTAAATGGCGCCATATCGGGCTGCCTCGGATTACCGTAACCTGCAGGACAAGTAACCTGCGCGCGCACATTCCCTTGTGGGAGCAATAGGGCGCCGAAAAGCACCGTGAGGAGCAGTGCTATGAGGCCGGTGCGAATGGTCTTAGTCATAATTCATCATTGCGTCCACCGCTGCACCCACATCTGGAGCACGCTCGGGTTGTTTACGTTGCACCAGCCGACGTTTGGATCGGTCGAGTCGCCCCAGGCAGTCTTGGTGTCGTTGAAGAGCGTCGTCATCGCATCGCGTATCGCCGCCTGTTGCTGTTGGACGGTCGAAAGCTGGGTCTGATTGTGCAGTGCGCCCTGCGCGACGAGCTGATCGAGCTGGATGAGCGCGACACGCTGCGCGTCGATCGAGGTTGTATTGGTGACGCCCGAGACGAGGCGATTGATGAGCTCAAGCGCTTTGTTGGAATTGTCGATATTCGCGACGGTCTGATTCGCGAGCGGGGTTATCTGGCTTTGGATTACCTGCTGCGAGAACGTCGTCGTCGTGGCGACCTTGAGCGTAATCGTGGGCGGACAGATCTGGGCGGGCTGCCCGGTCGTAGGGTCTGTGCCCTGGGTACAGGCAGGCTGATGCTGGCAGGTGTTGTCTGCGGCGAGCGCTGTCGCGCAGACCTTCGATATAATGAGTGCCCAGCACTGATTTTCTGTCGTCCGCAGCTGTTGGATGGTGCCAGTGAGGGTCGTCGCTATTGAGCTGACTATCTGATTATACGCGCGCTCCACCTGTAGTGCGCCCGAAAGTATCTGTATCGCGGCGTTTGCCGCGCTATTGCGCAGACCCGCAGCCGATTCGGCGGCGACCTGGTCGAGATAGGATGGTTGTGTTCCGATGCGCTGCATGAGACCTTGCAGACCTTGCGCACTCGAGAGGATGTGCGTTCCCATGCCCGCAAAGAGTGCGCCGATCATCTGATCGATGTCGTTCGCATTTTCTGTCTGCCGCCAGCCCGAAGTGACCGCCTGCTGAACGATCCCCGTATTTAGGGTTCCTGGTGTCAAAACAATCCGATTGTTTTCTGCGTCACGCGTCTCAATTGAGTAAAAACCCTCGCCCCAATCTAGCTTCTTTTCCCACTCGTATTCTTGCCTGGCCACATAGGCATTCAGCTCCTCTTGCCGCGCGAGCGCGGCGAGTACTGGGGTACAATCTGGGTCGAGGGAGCTTCGGAGGGCTGCGTAGTAATCGGGATCTGTGCTCTTGCCCTGGTGAAGATCCTTTACGTTTCCCGGGTATTTACAAGTGGGAGTCCGGCCAGCAGTTTCCGCCATGTACGAACGGGCCAGTGTCTGTGTAAGCGGACCCCTCAAGGAATCGGGCAAGTCGCTCATCCTGTTTTGCAAACCAAAAAGCATATTCTCGGTCTTAAAATCTTGCTTTTCCTTCGAAAAGCGCGAGACAAATATCGGATTTCCATCGCGCCCTGTCTGGGTTGCATTAACAACCTGCTTGGTGTTCGCCGCGAGCGCGCTCTCGCGCTCTCTGTCGACGATGCCGCGCAAGACGCACTCTTTGTACACGAGATAACCCGTGTTGAGTGTGACAGCCGCGTCGTTTACCGGGACATACACGCCGCCCACTGCCGACATCGCGCCAACCGACATGGAATACGAGCCGGTGAGATTGCACCCGAAGACACCTTGACGTGCGAATTGGTATGGCGCTGATGCATTTGATGCGGTGGGAGTCGTCGCGGGCGCGGTTTGTGCTGCCGCCAAAAGCGGCAGCATGCACATGCTAATGAGTACCACTATGTATATGTACGGAAGACGGAGCGTCATGGTTGGGTTTTTTGGGCGGCGTAGATGCCGAGCGCGTTGAAGGCGGTAAACATCTTCTGCTCGGCGGCGTTGTATGTCCGCAGGAGCGTAAGCGATGCTATCGGGTCTTCGGCATTGCGCGCGAGCGCGCGGAGCGCGAGGGAAAACTCGGACATGGCGTCGAGTATCCCCGCTTGTAAGTGTACCGCATCGGCAGGCGTGCGGACGACTTTTGCCTGCGCGACGGCCTTTTCGTAATCATTCGCAATCGCGTCGAGACGATCGAGATGTTTTCTGTCTCCTGTGTCGATCCATTGTGCGTAGATATCGAGCTCGGGCTCGGTGTTGTTGAGGAGGGGGGCGAGCGCATCGCGCAGCGCGGTTCGATAAGCGAGTACTCGCGCGAGACTCGTGTCGGGGTCTGCGGGGATGAGCGCGGCATCATGCGATGTGGCAGGTATGCGGGGCACGATGTCTGTCGCGGTGCGTGCGAGGTCGTCCGCATCAGCGCCGCGCGCAGCGAGTGTCGTGTAGCGGGTGACGAACTGCCCGAGGATGGCATCGCCGAGCGGGGTCGTACTCGTCGCGGCGGTCGTGCCTGCGAGAGGGGCGGATTCTTGTGCCATGGTGGATTGCGTATAGGCACGCGCAAAGACAGGCGCGGTGCTCGGCTCTTCTCGGAGCGCGGCCCACGCGAGCGCGACACAGAGGACAAGAAATGACACCCCCGCAAGCGCGTTCATAGGAGAAAAGGCCACGCGTCGTAAGCGCTCATCCATGTTGTGTAGTATAGCAAGCAAATCGTGCTTCTTTTTACAATCCACCGCTCGGAAAGACGAAGACGCTGCCCCCATCGCCGGGCGAGAAGGTGACGCCATACGACTGGAAGATGAGAGCAAGCGAGACGAATTTTTTGGCGAAGTCTTCGGCCGCGGCGTTGTAGGTAACGATCGCGTCGAAGAGCGCGTCGCTCCCCTCTTTGGTCGATATGGCAGCGAGTTTTGTCCCGATGTCGCGGTAGGCTGCGACGACACCACGATGCGTTCCCGCTACCTGCTCGGGCACTTCGCCGAGTGCGCCGATGGTGTCGCCGAGCCGGGTGAGGTCGTCCCCGAGCTTCTTGAGTGCGGCGCGCGCTTCTGGATCATTTGGCTGCTCGATATGGTGTTTGAGGATGGCAGGCTGATTCGGGTGCGACGCTTCGAATGAGACAATCGCATCGCCCACTTCGTTGCCGAAGAGATAGAGGGCATCTTGCAGTGTCGTTCGTGGTTTCGCGAGCGTTGTTGTCGCGATAAGGCCACCAGGTATGAACGAATAGGCAATGCCGGTTTCGGACTCGGTGCGCGGCGTTGCGGTCGGCTGACTCGGTCGAGAGAGCAGTGCCACGAGGCTCCCGAAATCGAACGTGCTGCTTTCGTCTACGGGGCCGGTGCCAATCGTGTTCTCGGTAAGGAGCGGAATGTAGCCTAGCGATTCGGCGCGGATAGTGGGGCCGGTTTGGACGTCGGGCAACAGCG
>CAZQNX010000061.1:0-5414 GCA_964595025.1 uncultured Candidatus Saccharibacteria bacterium
AATCGTAGGTGTTGGTCGCCGAATCGTGGATGCAGCAGATGGTGAGCTCAAGCTGTGTCGGATCGAAACCGCCGCGCATGCTGCCCGCTGTCTCGATATCGAAGGTGATGATGCGCATCGGGAGCCAGTATATCAAATCGAAAGGCTGCCGTGAAAATCGGCAGCCTTTACGCTTGAACGCAGACCTTCATCCGCGCACACCCATCTGGCGGATGACCCAGCACGCCGCCAGGAAAATGACGACGATAACTCCGAGGCTCCGCGCAGCGAAAATGTGCGCAGTCTCCGCGGTGAGATAGGTCCCCTGCAAGGCGAGTGTCGTGCCTCCGAGGAGGCCAATGACGATAATCATGATGGTTGCCGCAAATACCCGGCCGGTACTTACGGGCGTCGGTGTGTGGCGGTACATCGTTTTCTCCCTAGGTTCTGGCACGACGACCCGTGCCTTCCTGTCGTCCAGTGTGAACCAGGCTGCGGCTTTTTTCAACCCAGGCTCGAGAATAAGTGTTCGGCGATGCGATCTGCGGGAAGGGTTATTTCGGCGCCAGTCGAGAGATTTTTCATCGTATATCGACCCGAATCACGCTCGGCAGAGCCGATGGCGATGACGAATGGGACGCGCATCTTGTCGGCTTGGCGGTACTGATCGCCGACGCGCTTTCCCGAAAAGTTGACCGTGACGGCCACGTCGTCTTTGCGGAGATCTTGAGCGAGCTTGATGGCATGCGGCATCGCTTCGGGCTCGACGACAGCAAGCATGAGCTCGGACGCTGGGGCGTACGCGGGCAAGAGGTTGTGGGTTTCGAGGAAGTCGCGTGCAGTCACGTCGCCCATGCCGAAGCCGACTGCAGGGATAGCATCACCCCCGAAGAGGGAAAGAAGCTTGTCGTACCTACCGCCACCGAAGAGTGCGCGGCGGTTACTCTCGTTCGTGTCGAAGACCTCGAAAACCATCCCTGTGTAGTAATCGAACCCGCGTGTGATGGAAGTATCCACCACCATGTTGCGCACGTCGAAGTATTCGAGGGTCGTGCGCAGATTCTCGAGGAAGGCACTTGAGGTCGTGCGATCGATCTCGGCGATGAGTGCGTGCGCCGCGTCGGCAGAGCCGGTGATAGCGGCGAGCGCGGTTTTGAAATCCTCGGGGCTCATTTTGGCACGGCGGTCGAGCGTGCGTGTCGCCTGCGCGCGGGTCTCGGGCGGAAGCGCGGCTTGATCGTAGATGCTTTCGAGAATGCGGCGATCTGATACGCGGATCTCGAAATCGCGTTCGTCGGCACCGAGGTGTCGCATCACGCCATGCGCGAGCGCGATGATCTCGGCATCGGCCTCGATGCCAGGCACGCCGACGATGTCGGCATTGAGTTGCCAGAATTCGCGCAAGCGTCCTTTTTGTGGACGCTCGTAGCGGAAGAAGTTGCCGAGAGAGAACCAGCGCGCGGGGAAGGGAATCTCGCGCGAGCGTGCCGCTATCATGCGTGCGACGGTAGGGGTCATCTCGGGGCGGAGGGTCACTTCGCGATCGCCGCGATCGGTAAAGGTGTAGGTCTGCTCGTTCACGATCTCGTCGCTCGTCTTTGCGCGATAGAGCTCGGCTGGTTCGAGTATCGAGGCGTTGTATTCCTCGTACCCGAAGAGCTCGCACGCGGCGCGCATGTGGTCGAAGATGTAGTCCTGGACGAACTGGTCTTCGGGATAGAAATCGCGGACGCCCTTGTAGGGTTCGGTCGATAGTGATGTGTCTCGTGCCATTGTTCAATACTGTACCGCGAGACGCGGTGTGCCGCTACTGTGCGAGGGGGAGTGTCATGAAGAAACGCGAGCCGGTACCGGGGCCATCGCTCTCGGCCCAGACGTGCCCGCCGTGTGCCTCGACGATCTGCTTGGCGATAAAGAGACCGAAGCCGGTCGATGCCGGATTTACCGCGCGTGAGTTTGCCCCATGGCCACCCTCGGTAAAGAGCTTTTGCATGTCTGTGGGCGCGATGCCGACGCCTGTGTCTTTGGTCCAGACGACCGCTTGACCTTCGATCTGCGAGAGGCCGATAGTCACGCTACCGTGCGGCGTGTAGCGCACAGCGTTTTCAAAGAGATTGCGGAGCACATGATTCTCGAGCTTGGCGCGGTCTCCGAGGACGATTGAGGAGGGCGCTTCGATAAGCGCATATTCAAGACCCTTTTCCTTGGCAAGCGACTCCACCTCCATAAAGACGCTGCGGACAGATTCAGCAAGATCGAACGACTGTGCATCGTAGCCGACAGTACCTTTTTCGAGATTCGATCCCTCAAGGATGTCCATCACTGCGCTTACGCCAGTGCGTGTGTTGGAAAGGGCACTTGCGGCGGTGTTTTTGAGTGGGTCAGATACATTCCCGTAATCACCCTCGACGATAGACGCGAGTACGGCCGCATTCTTCCCCAGGTAGCCTTTTACTTCGTGCGCGACCATGTGGAGAAGCTCCTGCTGCTTCTTATTTTGTTCGGTGAGCTCGGCAACGCCACCCACTTGCGCTTGTATCGTCGCGCGGATGCGCTCGGGGTGGGGGATGCCCTCGGCCGATATGTGCTCACCCGAGGGGCCCGCCGTGTGTATTTGCAAGCTCCCGAAGTGCAGAAGCGTCTGGAAAAAGCTATCGGTGCGCACGACGACTTCTTGGATATTCTCTATCTCACAGCTTGATGATTGGCGGTGGAAGAGTCCTACTTGTTGGATATTGAAGACCCGCCGATTCGTGATGATCCAGACGTCGAGAAAATATTCTGTCCAGATGATGAAAATAGTAATCCACACGAGAAGCAGCCAGAGGTAGCCGACATAGGCTGCGAGTGCGGCGACGAACTCTGTATTGGGGAATACGTCGACGCGCATGATGAGTGCCCAGATGAGGAACGGAACGATGCCCGCGACGAGCGTCGCGAAAATATCGCGCGCAAAGATCGCCCAGTGTTTGCGGACTACCTGGATGAGCTTCTCTCCGACATCGAAGGCGATGAGATCGTTCATAGGATGATGTGCGAGCCAGTCGTGTAAAGGAGAACGACGAGAAGGATAGTGCCTGCGGCGTAGATTCCGAGCGTGCCGACCGTCGCAAGCGGACTCAAGCCAAAACGATACCAGTGATATCCGAGAATGGCTCCCGCGCCGAGCGCGAGCAGGAGCGCGCCTGTTGTGAAGACAAGAGCCGCGTGCGCGAGGATATCTGCCGGTATCACAATATGCATGTGTCACCAGTATACCCGCTCGCTGCTCGGCACGCTGCCGAGCATGGTGTACAATCGCGTGCCATGAGCAGCACATTTCATGATCGATTCCGTATCGGGAGGTCTGGTCCCGGCAAGGGGATGGGTCTCTTCGCGCGCACGCCGATCGAGAAAGGTGAGTTCGTCCTCGAGTACACGGGCACAATCGTTCCGACAGAAATCGCCGACACGCTCGGGACACGGTACCTCTTCGATCTTGAAGACGGAAGAACCATCGATGGCTCACCAAAGACCAATAAGGCGCGCTGGATCAATCATTCGTGCCGCCCCAATTGCGAAGCATTCCTCGAAGATGGTCATATCAACATCTATGCCGAGCGCGCTATCGCAGCAGGTGAGGAGCTCTCGTTCGATTACGGGCAAGAGTATTACGACGAGTTCTTCGCGAAGGGGGGCTGCTTGTGCGGCGCGGCACTGCATCGCAGTCCACCTGTGCGGCCCAAAAAAGCGGCGTGACCGACGGGGGAAGCGGGTGTATAGTGCTCGCATATGAAAAACGGCGTCACGCTCTTCTGGGGCTTCATCATCCTTATCATCGTCGCACTTATCGGCTCGTCGTTCTTCGTGAATACAGGACCGAGCCGTTACGATGCTTTCGCGCAGTGTCTCAAAGATAAGGGCGCTGTCATGTACGGGGCATTCTGGTGTTCTCACTGCCAGGCAACCAAGCGTGCATTTGGCGGCGCGGCGAAGCTCCTGCCGTATGTCGAGTGCTCGACGTCCAATGGCCAGGGTCAGCTCCCTGTGTGCAAGGATAATGGCGTCGAGAGTTACCCAACCTGGACGTTCGCCGGCACGACCACACGCCTGACTGGCGAGCGAACCTTCGCAGAGCTAGCCGCCATGACGGGGTGCGAACTTCCGCAGGCTGCCAATTAACATTAGCTTTGTGCAAGTCAGACTTGCACATGCAGAACACACCATATGCCATCTGTCGAATTCATCAACTGGTTCCTTGCTGTGGGGACGATCGCGATGCAAGTGATTGCTGTCGCGCTCGCGCTCGTATATGCCTGGCGCGATACGCACCCGCTTGCACGCGATATCGCAGCGCAGGTGGGGCAGCGAGGGCTATGGGTCGCATTCGTGCTCGCCCTTGCCGGTAGCGCGCTCACACTCTACTACTCCGAGATCGTCGGCTATGTGCCGTGCGGTCTTTGCTGGCTCGTGCGCGTCTTCGTGTACCCGCAGGTCATCCTCTTTGCGCTCGCGCTCTACAAGCGCGATAGTTCCATCGCGGATTACTCTCTCGCGCTCTCTGTCCCCGGTGCGCTTGTCGCGCTCTACACGCACTACTTGCAGATGGGGGGCGCCTCGCTCGTGCCGTGCCCTGCGTCCGGGGTGGCCGACTGCGGCAAGCGCCTGGTCTTTGAGTTTGACTATGTGACGATGCCGATGATGGGGCTTACCCTCATTGCACTTCTCATCATCCTCATGCTTTTTGTCCGCCGCAGTAGCAGATAAAATAAGCCGATGCGCGCTCCTGACGGGACACTGTGTCCCGTCAGGAGCGCAGGGCGCTATATCTGGGTGATCATGTCGCGCTCTATATCGGCTATGGTGCCGCCAACTTTCTTCCCAGGGTTGAAGACTCCCGCAG
Source organism: uncultured Candidatus Saccharibacteria bacterium (assembly GCA_964595025.1). GTDB lineage: Bacteria > Patescibacteriota > Minisyncoccia > Phycocordibacterales > UBA2100 > UBA10103. The sequence goes on from CAZQNX010000061.1 coordinate 4,862, forward strand.
GATCCCAGATGCGTTTTACCTCGACGAAGAGTTCGAGCATCTTGGGTGAGAATTGGTACGAGAGGTAGGGCGTGCGGACGATGCCGTCGTTGTGTTCGCCAGTGATTGAGCCGCCGTATTCTTGCACGAGGGCGAAGACCTGGGGCATGAGGTCGACTATCTCCGCACGAGCTTCAGGGTCGCTCATGTTGGTGAGCGGGATGATATGGAAATTGCCATCGCCGATATGACCCGCGATGGTATAGATAAATGTGCGTCCGCGCACCAGTGCGTCGAGCCGCGGCAAAAATGTTGGGTAATCCTCCGGGTGTACCGAAAAATCGTCGATGAATGCCGCCGCATAGAGACCCTTCACGTTCTTCCGCAGGAGGGCAAAGCTCTCGCGGCGGACCTTCCAGTACTTTGCCGTCTGTGCCTCCGTGCGAGCGATCTTGGTGCGCGCAGCAAGCCCTACGAGCGCATCGCGGGCGCGTTCGGCCTTGGCGAGCGCTTCGGCCGCCGTGTCCTCGGCAAATTCGGCCATGAGAATCAGTTTGGGGACGCCGCCGCGGAG
>CAZQNX010000062.1:0-5377 GCA_964595025.1 uncultured Candidatus Saccharibacteria bacterium
TGAGCCGCCGAAGACGCTTGCCGCGGTGCAGGAGGCGATGATCGACGCGTATCTTCGGTACAAGAAGCTCCACCCAAAGCTCTCGTACCAAGAAATCGTCGAGAAATCGAGGCTCTGGCTGCCCGACGACTGGGTGTATCCGCGGCGATGGCGCGATAGGCCTGTCGAGATGCTCACTCGCGGGCGCGAAACGACCATCGAGCGGCTTAAGCCCGTCGTCGCCGAGAAGCTCTCAAAAAAGAGCATCGCACCGGGGTGTGCAGACAGATATCTGCGTCCCGGGACACACTTGGGTGGACTCTGGGCAGGTGAGCATTTCGCGGTGTTCGTCGAACCAGCGGCCACGCGCGTCGGGCGAATGAAGCCTGATCCCGCGCTGCAAGGCAAGGGATTCAAGGCGCAATTCTTCTGCTCGCAGAAGCCATGAAGACACGAGAGCCCCGGCGCATGTCCTGCGCCGAGGCTCACTTATTTTTTTGCAAGGGATTTTCAGGGGGCAGTTGCGCCGTGACGCTCTCGTATGCCCGCAAGAAATTGCATGAGCAGATCGTTCTCTTTCTCGTGCGACGGGCGAAAGAAGAGCGCGTGTCTGCCGCCGGGAAACAGGTACGCTTCGTCGTGATTCTTTTTTTCATGCAGCGCGAGTATCTCGCGGCCGCTCTCGGGCCGGACGACCGGGTCGCCCTCGTTGTGGAACGTGAGTATCGGGCACGAGAGAGTTGGCACGATCTCGCGCAGCATCGCGTTGCCGCGCTTGACGAGATCGAGCGAGGTGCCGGGCACATTGGGATAGTAAAAAGTTCCGGCGCGATCTCGGATGTCTTCATCTGTAAGATGCTTGTCCCAGAATGTCCGCAGCGCCATCGCGCGCTCGAAGCCGGGAAGTGAACCAGGGAAGCGCGGTAGGAACGGGGTAAGCGCAAGCACGAGACCGTCTGCGGCATATCGCTGCGCGACTGCTGCTGCGAGATAGCTCCCGAAACTATATCCGAGTACCACAAAGGGTACGCCGTCTCGCCGGGTGAATCGCGCAGCTTCGTCTGCTGCAGTGTAAAATGCAGCGGCTTCGATTCCTATCAAGTCGCACTCGTCGGTCCCGTGGCCGGGGAGTAGTGGCAGATAGACGAACGCATCGAGTGCGCGCGCAAGGTATTCTGCCGTTTCCCTGAATGCGCCGGGAGCTCCCGTATAGCCGTGCAGCCAGAGTACGCGCAGAGATGCGTCGTCGCGCCCGACCGAGAAGGTGTGTTCGGGACGCGTCATTACATCGTCGCCGCGACAAAATCGGCGGGTCTCTTCGCGTACCACTCTTCTATCTCGTCGCCCGAGAGGAGTTTCGTCTGCGCGCCGACGCTCTGCACGACCGATGCAGCATTGATCATGCCGCGCATCAGTGCCTCATGCACGGGCAGGCCTTTCTGCAGATAGGCAATCGTTGTCGAAGCGGTCGCATCACCTGCGCCGGTGAGCGAGACGGGCGGCGCTGGATCCGGATACATGGGCACATGCCACGCGCCCTCGTCGGTGAGGATGTTCGAGCCCCGCGGGCCGTCTGTCACAATGACTATCTTCGGCCCGAGTGCCTTGATGCCAGCCATGAGCGCCTTCACGTCTCCTTCGGTCGAGCCGAGTATCGTCTGCGCCTCCTCTTTGTTGCAGAAGAAAACCTCGGTCGCAGCGTAGACCTCGGCGAGCTTCTCTTTGCCGAGCTTGATCTGGAAGGTCCCGGGCTGGAAGGCGAGCTTCACACCATTTTCTTTCGCATAGCGTGTGATCTCGAGCTGATGATTGAGCGTTTCAAAGGGGAGCGAGGTGAGATAAAACCACGCGGGCGGTTCGTCGAAGGCAGGGAGCGCATACGGATACAGCTCATGCTTCACGAGAATGGTGCGCTCGGGGCCGAACTGGAGGACGTAGTGATAGTTCGTCTTGAATCCTGCATCGCGTGAAATGAGCGAAGTATCGATGCCGCGCGCGGCGAGGTCGTCTATGCAGCGTTGGCCGTTCAGATCGTCGCCCACATGGACGACAAGGCCAGAGCGTAGGCCTATCTTGTGCGCAGCGACGGCGGCATTCGGCGCGTTCCCGACAGAGAGCACCTCGGTTACCGATTCGAAGGGCACCTTCTCGCCGAAGCGCACGCAGAGTTCGCGCACCCCGTGATTCAGGTGCTCTTCTGCGTCTGCAAGCTTGATAAAGGCATCGATGACGATGTCTCCAAACGCGACAAAATCGTATTTCATGGGAGCAGTGTAGCATGCCCGATTCGTCCACAGGTGCTCCGCCGCGCGTGGTGAGGGTGGTACTATGGGTGCATGCTCCGAGCTGCCGGACTGATTGTCGGTACCGTATTCATCCTGGCCCTTGCCGTCATGCCCGCGTTTGTGCCGCGCCCTTGGGAGGCTGGTCATGTGCTCTCGCGCGCGCAGACGGCCGCTTCTGGTCATCTTGCGTGGGATCCGTCATCTCCCGAGCGTTCGCCCGAATCAGAGGCTTACATTGCCGAGCACGGCTACGGCTACGCACCCTGCATGGATGATGGTTCGTGCGATTATGGCAGCGGGAGCATTAAGGATGAGTGGGGGGCGGAAACATTCGATGGTTCGGATTGGTATGACAACGAACAGGCGTACGATATGTACTATGACAACCTGTATAATGACGAGCGCAGTTCGTATTATGAGGAAGAGCATTGGTATGCGTACCCGCAGCAATCGTACGGCATACAGACAGGGCGGTATGTCGCGGACGGTCTTGCACAGGTGCCGCTTGTGCTTGCCAACGCGTTTTCACCGCAGACACAGACGAGCTACACAACCTACACCACCTATTCCCAGCCAGTCGAGCAGGTGTCGTACACGACCGCTCCCGGCTACGCGCAGCCCACACCGCTTTCGGTAGCGGTACCGTCGCCGCAGGTGCAGTATGCACCCTCTTTCTTCTACGACTATCGGCCTACAGCGCCCGTATCGTACGAAACACCCATCGCGCAACCCGTGCACACGAGTGCAGCGCAGATTACCGGCTCTTACACGATTGCTGCTGTGCAGCCAACCGCACTGCCGCAGCAGATTACTTACCCGCAGGTCACGCAGGCATCATTCTTTGCCGCGGCCGAACAGAAGCCCATCGTCCGCGCCGAGCAGATTGTCGTCGCGCGCACCCCTGTCGGCACGATCGGCATCGACACCGCCGCAGAAAAGAAAGGGCCGACCTGCACGGTGCGTGCGCAGCCAGCGACGATCGCCTCTGGCGCCACGACAACGCTCTCGTGGAAGGCGAATGGCGCCACGAATGCGCGACTCTCGCTCTTTGGCGACGTTGCGCTCGAGGGAAGCAAGGTGCTCGTCGTATCGAGCACGACCGTCTTCACGCTCACCGTCTCTGGTACCGCCGGCACGAGCACCTGCACCGCAAAAGTGGCAATCGATCCGTCGATGTGCATACCAGGCTGCCCGGCGGGATATGTGTGCACACCCGTTGCAGGCACCGCGTCCTCCTCTTCGTCCCCAACGTCCGAAAAGAAGAGTTTTTGGGATTGGTTCTGGTAGGGAAGTCGCGTGATACACTGCCATCTATATGCGCACCCTTCGCGAAGTGATAGCAGATGCCCAGGGTCGCCACGTCGCGGTCGGGCATTTCAATGTATCTGATTCGAATCAGCTCAACGCGATAGCGGCTGCGGCACGCGAGCTCGGGCTGCCTGTCATGGTGGGGGTTTCCGAAGGCGAGCGCGCGTGGTTTGGCGTGCGGCAGGTCGCGGCCATGGTAAAGAGCTACCAGGCCGATGGACAAGAGATATACCTGAATGCCGATCACACGAAATCGCTCGATGCGGTGCGTGCCGCCATCGATGCGGGTTTCGATGAAGTACTCTTTGATGGCAGTAAGCTTTCTATCGAAGAGAACATTGCTGGTGCGTGCCACGCCGTCGCCTAGGCCCGCGCGCGCGGGCGCGACGTGCTTGTCGAAGGCGAGCTCGGGTACATCGGCTCGGGTTCGACGCTTCTCGATGCGATTCCCGAAGGCGCTGGCCTCGACAAGACGACTCCCGAGCTTGCAGCTCGTTTCGTCCGCGAATCAGGCGTCGATCTGCTTGCGCCGTCTGTGGGGAATATCCACGGCATGCTCAAAGATGCGACGCAATTCAAGCATCTCGATGCCGATCGCGTTGCCAGCATCGCCTCTGTCACGGGCGTGCCGCTCGTCTTGCATGGCGGCTCGGGCACCGGCGCGGATGATTTCCGCGCGGCAATCGCTGCTGGATGTGCAGTGGTACACATCAATACCGAGATTCGCGTCGCGTATCGCCGTGGTCTCGAAGCGGCTCTTGCTGCAACAGACGACGTGACACCGGCCAAGTATCTCGTCGGGGGATACGATGCCCTAAAATCGGTCGTCGCCGAAAAACTCGCGTTCTTCGGGGGTCTTCAGTAACAGCAGGTTGCAGATTGCGCGAAAATGCGTATAATCACCGCTCATGGTAACGCTTTCTGTTTCGCCCCGAGGCGACAAGACGAACGACGATCTCCGCGCTGCGGGCGTGGTTCCGGGTGTCTTTTATGGCCCCAAAGAAGCCGCAACGCAGATAGCGGTTAATGCTCTCGAGCTCCAGAAGATCTGGAAGGAGGCCGGCGAGACGACCATCGTCCGCATTGCAGGCATGGGCGATGAGAAAGACGCGCTTTTCAAGGACGTGCAGTTCCACCCGGTCTCGGGCCAGATGCTCCACGTCGACTTTTATGTGCTCGAAAAGGGCAAGAAGATCGAGATCTCCGTTCCGCTCCACTTCGAGGGCGTGTCTCCGGCCGAGAAGGCGGGTCACGTCGTCGTGAAGGCGCTCCACGAGATGGAAATCGAAGTCGCTCCGGCAGAACTTCCGCACCACCTCCTCGTCGATGTCTCGACGCTCGTCAATGTGGGTGATCATATCCTCGCCAAGGACATCAAGCTCCCGCCGTCGGCAGAGCTCAAGATTGATGCCGACGAGATCGTCGCTTCGGTGACCGAGGTCGTCGAAGAGAAAGTAGAGGCTCCGGCTGCGCCTGCTGCCGAAGCTGCTCCTGCCGCTGCGCCCGAGGCGAAGCAAGAGTAGTTCTCTTACCCCCACGCACGCATGTAAGAGACGCGCTGAGAGGCGCGTCTCTTCTGATATACTCACTTATATAGCTATGCGTTTCGGGGTCTTTGTCGTCATGGGCGCTCTCGCGGGGCTTTTGAGTCCGCTCTTCGTGCATGCCCAGGCGGTGACGCCCGAAGAGCGCGCACTCCTGCAGTCCCAGCTCGACCAGGTGGAGGCGGATATCTTGCGCACCCAGACCAATCTCGCCGAACAACAGAAGCAGCGTCAGTCGCTCGAGCGCGACGTGTCGATACT
>CAZQNX010000063.1:0-5118 GCA_964595025.1 uncultured Candidatus Saccharibacteria bacterium
GCAGTTCCAGCACTTCACCCCGGCCATACAATCGCGCTGTCCATACGCGACCGAGCTCATTCCTGACACGCCAGAGAATCGCGCCGCGCTCGGCGACAGCTGTTTCTGGTTCTTGCAATCGCTCCCGCTCTGCACATTCCCCCGCTCGGCGCCGTCCGATGTCTCACCCGCCTGCTTTGAGACCGCGCGTGCAACGCTCTCGTACAATCGCTGCGTACAGCAGTACAAAGATATGCCCAGTTTCGCACTTTCGCAGTGGCGCATCTATCTCAATGTCGCGCATCCGCTCTGGCGCGAGCGCGATACTGTCCGCCTACTCGACGCGAGCGGCCGCGTCGTCGACGTGCTTTCCTACTGATGGTCAAGCATCTCGGAACACGGGGAGCGACGAGAAGATGCTTGTTGATTATGCTGTCCTATAGGCACTTATAATCAATAAGAGCGAATTCGACACTAACACTAATTGGTACCGCGCACCGAAAAAAGCACGATGCCGGCGGCCACGCTCACGTTGAGCGATTCTTTCGTACCGCGCATCGGAATCTCGATGAGGCGGTCACAGAGCGCGCGCAGCTGCGGAGAGAGCCCGCGCACCTCGTTCCCAAAGACGAAGACGCGACGCTTCTGCGACTGACGCAGCGAGCGATAGTCATGTGCACGCTCGTCCTGTTCGACGCCAATAATCTCCCACCCGTCTTTTTTGAGTGCGCGCACGAGCGCGCCCGACTCGCGCGCATACGACCACGGCATCGTATGCTCCGCGCCGAGCGCCGTCTTTGCGATCGCCGCATCGGGGCGACCGAATCTGTCGAGCGGACGCGGTGTGTAGCCTGCAAGAAAAACGTGTGCCACGCCAGCCGCATCTGCCGTGCGGAAGATCGAGCCTACATTGTGAGCGCTCCGTATGTTCGGCAACAATATTGCGACATCTTTCATGCGAGCACCCTATCACAGGAGATGGTACACTGCTCGTATGCTTTCGTTTTTCCCGCAATTACTCTTCCTCGCCCCACTCGCCGTCGCCATTTTACGCGCCGTCGTCGGTCTCTTCTTCCTGTACATGGCGTACCATGTGCTCTCGCATGGCCCGAGTATCCAGAAGGAGCGCTTCCCACTTATCGGCCACATGCCGACGAGCCTCATTTGGATTGGCGGCACTATCCTCACAGCAATAGCGGCGCTGCTTCTCGTCGGTGCATGGGCACAAGTCTGCGCGCTCTTGGCGGCGCTCGGCTCGTTCAAGTATGCACTCTATGCGCGCACCTACCCCGCCGTGTTCCCCTTCTCACCGAGCACCTACTTCTTGCTCGGCATGATATCTCTCGCGCTCGTCTTCATGGGACCGGGCGCATTCGCATTCGACCTGCCACTCTAGAAAAAACGAACATGTCTGCTAGGATTGCCCATACCCGCCCATAGCTCAGTTGGTAGAGCAGCTCCCTTTTAAGGAGACGGTCCCAGGTTCGATCCCTGGTGGGCGGACCAGGTTATTTGCCTCCCCTTCGGTCTCTCTCGGCATATTCTGCCAACACCGCATCAAGCTGCGTTTCGTCGAAATCGGGCCAGTACGGCTTCAGAAAGAAAAGCTCACTGTACGCCGCCTGCCAGAGCAGGAAATTCGAGAGACGCTGCTCGCCGCCGGTGCGGACGATGATATCCGGGTCGGGCATGTCTGCCGTCCACAGGTGCGCGCCGAGGGTCTCTTCCGTCATCGGTGAGCCGTCTGCCGCAACGGCGCGGGCCGCCTCGACAATCTCTGCGCGACCTCCATACGAGAGACACACCCACAGCGTCATACCTGTGTTGTGTGCGGTCTGTTCTTCTGCATCGCGCATGCTCTCCTGCATATCGAGAGCAAAACGCTCGCGCTGCCCGACGAATCGCACTCGTACGCCTTCGGACCCGAGCTTCGACGCCGTGTCGCGAATCACCGCGCGATAGATGTCCATGAGATAAGAGACTTCTTCCGGGGAGCGGCTCCAATTCTCTGTCGAGAAGGCGTAGGCGACCATGTGCGCAATACCGCGCGCATGTACCGCGCGCGCTACCGTCATCAGATTGTCGAATCCTTTCGTGTGCCCCTCAAGCGTAGGAAGTCCGCGCTCGCGTGCCCAACGACGATTCCCGTCGAGAATAAATGCGATGCAGTGAGGACTCATCAACGGAGCGTACTGCCCAGGGGCATGCACGTCAAACACACAGGAGGGACAATTTTGCTAGTTCGTCCCCAGATTTACCGTCACATAATTCGTGACGTGCGTTCCGGCGGGTGTGAGACACGAGATCGTGTAGGTGGTCGGACCAGAGAGCGGGACCGTCGCAGCGCCACCACTCACGGTATTCTGCGAGAAGCTGCCATCGGGAGACGTGGCGGTGCACGAAGTGACCCCCTTCGCATTCCAGAAAACGGTCGTGCGTGCGCCAAGCGGCACCGACGCCGGGACGGCCCAGATGTCCACCTTGGGCTCGACATAGGGCTCGGTCGACGTTGCCTTTGCGGGCGTTGTCGTGGCCTTGGTCGGAGTCGCTACCGACGGTCTTCGCACCGAACCCGTCGGGGCTTGTGCGTTTACGACCGCAGACGTTCCCGAGACACCGACTTTATATCCGCGCAGCTCGCAGAGGCTGTCGAAAAACGCGCCCGGAATGATGTTCGAGAGGAAGTTGCTCGCCCACGGACGACCCTGGCACATGTTTGAAATCACGCCAGTCGGCTGCCCACCTGCACCGGTGCCATAGAAACCAGCCACTTGAGTACCATTCTTGGTGTCTATATTGTTCACGAGAACCGTCACGTCGTTCGCCGAGTATTGTATGTCGCCCGAGACGCCCGGCGCCGGAGCAACAAGCATCGTCTGCTGCATCGTGCTAGTGCTCGCCTGATTTGTAACAGTACTGCCACCAGTCGTGGTTGTCCCTGTCGCCTGATTCGTGCTGTTGTTCGTCGTTGGCGGATTGGTATTGATGGTGGAGGGACTTCCGTATGTCCCGCTCAAGAGTGAGCTGATAAGATCCCCTGCGGCCGAGGTGGTCGTGCCGGTGAGCGAATCACTGATGGGCGGCACATACACCGCACACGGATCAGACGAAGGCGTGGTGACGTTGTAGTACTGGGTGCAGCCGCCGAGTGCAGGGTTCGTACCGGGCTGGGCTCCTTGCTCGCCGCCACCCCCTCCGCCACCTCCGCCCTTGCCTTTCATCATATCGAGAATGCTCTTTACCGCATCGAGCGCCTGCTTAATATCACCCATGCCGCCGTTTTGACCTTGCGCAGAGGTCGCAAGACACTTAAAGGGCGCGACACATTTTCCCTGAGTTGTGAATCCGTTAGTACTGTCACTGCAGGGCTTGTTGAGTACGCCCGGGGGACCATTCTTGCCACACCGGGTCCCGTACTGGCACATTCCCGGCTCAAAACATATCGCATCCGCCGCAGTACCAACAGCCCCAGCGCGAGAAGGTATCATGACGGCATACGCGGCTAAAATGAGGGCGAGTATCGCGAACGCCCCCCAAGCTATCTGCGTGGTCGAGGTCTTCATAGTGAATCTATCGTATCACACCTCGGCGAGCGCAAAACGCTCCAGTGCATAACCTACATCTTCCCCCGCGCGACGGGCTGTGTGCGGCAAGAGCGCGAGCCGCGACACGAGCGCGCGAGCGCGCGGCGAATCTTCGCGCAAACAGAGCTGCTTCGCGCCCCAAAAGAGCAGCCCATGCACAGCCTCGGGTGCGCTCCCTTTTGCATATTCGCGCATAAGCCCGACCCACAGTGCTTTCTTGTCGCCGCGCTGCAGGGCGTTTGCAAGCGCGAAGATGGTCTTGTCTTCGTGCGTCTTGGGCACGTCAAAGCGCTCGCTCTTCTCGGCATATTTCTCGATCTGCTTGCGTGTCGCCGCGTCGAGCGCCGCCTCGACAAGCACATATGTATCAAGAGCGGCGGCCATCGCAGCGAGGGCTTCGAGCACGCGCGCCCGCTCATCGGTGCCGCCACCACTCACGACACTATCGAGCACAACGACGCGCGCCCCGCCAAACATACCTCCTCCCTGGAGCGCCATTCGGAGGTCTTCGCCCGAGTGTGCGTCGGTAATCCGCACGATGACGCCGCTCTTCCCCGCTGCGCGCGCGACACAAGCGCCCGCTACCGCGCGGACTTTTTCTCTATCGGTGCCAGAAAAGAGGTGGAGCATAGCATTACGATAGGCGCGTCATGTCGCCCCAATTCTTCCCCATCGCTATTTCGGCCTTGATGGGGACGCCACAGAGCTTATCGGTCGGCGCGACGCGCTCCATGGTGGCACGGATGGTTCGTGCCGCCGCCTCGGCACTCTCTTCGTCAATCTCAAACACGAGTTCGTCGTGTACTTGCATCAAGAGCTTGATGTTTTCTTCTGACTTATTTTTCCTCATGTCTGCATCCGCCTCGACCATCGCGAGCTTGATGATGTCGGCCTGCGTGCCCTGTATCGGCGCATTCACGGCCATGCGCTCGGCCTGGCTCTTCATCTGCGGCAGTTTGCTGCGCAGCCCCGGCAGGTAGCGACGACGCCCGAAGAGCGTCTCGGTGTAGCCGAGCTTCGTCGCACTCGCCTTTACGTCTTCTATGTATGCCGCAAGACCCGAGAAGCGCGCAAAGTACGCATCGAGGAATGCTGCCGCCTCTTCGCGTGAGGTGCCCGCACCCAAATTCTCGCGCAGCGCATTCACGCCCATGCCGTACAAGATGCCGAAATTGATTACTTTGGCCTTGCGGCGCATCTCTTTGTCTACCGAGTCGACCGGGAGACCGAAGACCTGTGATGCGACCGCGGCATGAATGTCTTCGCCCTTGCGGAACGCCTCGCAGAGTTTCTCGTCGCCCGAAAGACCTGCTGCGATGCGGAGCTCGATCTGTGAATAATCGATCGCAACGAGCATCTTCCCCGGCGGCGCGATGAACGCACCGCGTATGCGGCGACCGTACTCTGTCTTCGTGGGGATGTTCTGTAGATTCGGATTCTCGCATCCCATGCGGCCAGTCACGGTGCCTGTCTGCAAGAACGTTGCATGGAGCCTCCCATCACGGCCCACGAGCGCGGGCAGCTTGTCGACATAGGTGCCGAGGAGCTTCGAGAG
>CAZQNX010000064.1:0-5006 GCA_964595025.1 uncultured Candidatus Saccharibacteria bacterium
CTTCGGAAATGCTCGGCTACCTCATCCGCAAAGCGCAGGCAGGCCACACGAAATTGCTCGGCCCCCGCGTCGTCGTGGGCGTGCCTTCGGGTATCACGTCGGTCGAGGTGCGTGCCGTGCGTGACGCGGCGCGCGCCGCAGGCGCGCGCGAGGTGCCTGTGATCGAGGAGCCGATGGCCGCAGCCATAGGCATCGAGCTGCCCGTGCACGCGCCCACGGGGAGCATGGTCATCGATATCGGCGGCGGGACGACCGACGTCGGCATCGTTTCGCTCGGCGGTCTCGTGAAGGCAAAAAACATCCGCATCGCGGGCGATCGTTTCAATCAGGACATCGTGAGCTATGTGCGCAACGAGTTCAAGATACTCATCGGCGAAAAGACTGCCGAAGAGGTCAAGATCGCGATCGCATCCGTCCTCCCCAATCGCATGCGCATCGAAGCGACGGTGCGCGGCCGCGACCTCGTGACGGGGCTCCCGCGCGAGATCGTGATCAGCGACCAGGATATACGCAACGCGATCGGACACTCGATCGAGGAGCTTGTCGAGTCGGTGAAAGAAGTGCTCGAGAGTACGCCGCCCGAGATAGTGTCCGACATCATGCAGCAGGGGATCTACCTTGCAGGTGGCGGCGCGCTCATCCGCGGCTTGCCCGAATACCTCACGACAGCGCTCGGCGTGCCTGTGGTCGTCGCACCCGACCCGCTCACGGCCGTCGTTCGCGGCACGAGCGCCATTCTGCACGACATGTATCTCTACGAAGAAGCTCTTCTGCGCAGCGATGATGAGCTCACGCCCACCGAATGACTACCCGACGCTACAGCCGCGATATAGATAGGAACACGCGCACGCGCATGCTCGCGCTGGTGACTGCCGCGAGCGTCTTCGTTCTCGCGGTCGACCATTTTTCGGGCGGCAGTATTCGCGGACAATTATGGAAGATAGAAGATCAGTGGCGTACGATCGCTGGTTCGGCTACCGCGAGCGTCGGGTCCATCGGATACTTTGGATCGCAGACGTCGCTCGTTGAGGAGAATGCGCGCCTTTCGGCACAGCTTGGCCAGTATCAGACACTCGCCCTTTCCGCAATCGCCCTGAAGCAAGAAAACGAATCACTCGCACGCCTCGCGGGTCTCTCCCAGGTACATCCGGGAGTGAGTGCCCCCGTCGTCTCGATCGAATCCACCGGCGGCGTCTTTCATGTCGGTGCCGGATCACGAGAGGGTGTATCTGCGGGCGATATCGTGCGCGGGGAAGACGGCTATGTCCTCGGGAGAGTCGTCGAGGTGACGGCGACAAGCGCAGTATGTCGCTCTGTCTTTGCGCCGGGGAGCGAGCTTGAAGTCCTTATCGGTGACACAGCACTCGAGCTATCAGGACGAGGGCTCGGCAATGGAAACGGCCGCGCGCCACGCGATAGCGTCATTGCGGTTGGCGATGTCGTCACGAGCGCAGCCTACCGCGGGTATCCTGTGGGAACGGTCGGTCACATTGATGCTGACCCCACGGGAGCATTCCAACAGGTGTTCGTGCGCGCGTCGCGCAGCATTGAGACCGTGCGACTGGTATTCATCGAGCGACCATGACCGCTTTCCATATCGTACGCGTGGCGCTTGGTATCGTGGCTCTCTGGGCCGTCTCGTCGGGCGAGACAGCTGTCGTCGTCGGTGTGGTAATCATACTCGCCCTCGCGTTCTCGGGGCTCGAAAGCGTCGCCCTCGCGCTTGCGTTCGACGTGCTCTGGCGTGCACCCGATACGTTGCACGCATGGCCCTGGCTCACGCTCCTCGCTCTCGCGCTCTTGTGGGCAGCCGAGCCCGTGCGACGCGAGATTTTGGCCTAATGCACCTCCTTGGTACTATGCCCAGATGGCGCGCGTGCTCAAGGATATAGCCCCCGAAGACATCTTCCTCGATGCCACCAATCTTCCTGCTCATGATTTTTCGTTGCAGGGGAATGTCGAGCGCCCCGTCTCGCAGCGCAGTCTCCTTATCCTCGGCATCATCTTCGTCATGTCTATCGGCGTCTTTTTCTCTCGCTCGTATACGCTTCAGGTAACACAGGGGACGGCGCTCGCGGCAGTCTCTCTCGAGAACAGCATCGACGGCTCGTTCGTATTCGCGACGCGCGGTGTCATCTACGACCGCACAGGCGCAGAGATTGCCTGGAACGAGATCGAGAACAGTACGACGACGACTCCGTACGCACTCCGTCGCTACACCGAACTTCCCGGGCTCGCACACCTCTTGGGCTGGATCCGGTATCCAAAACAGGACACATCGGGTGCCTGGTGGCGCGAAGCGTATACGCCCATGGCCGGTGTCGAGGCGAGTTTCGATGATTTTCTCCGCGGGGTGAACGGCAAGACGATGGTCGAACGCGATGCGCGTGGACGAGTCCAGCGCGAGAACATCGTCTCGCCCGCAGTGAACGGCACCGATCTGCAGTTGACGATCGATGCACAAATGCAGAGTGTCCTTCACGAGATGCTCGCGCGCCATGCGCGGTTGCACGGATTCATCGGCGGAGCGGCGATCGTCATGGATGTGCACACGGGTGAAGTGTTGGCGCTCACGTCGTTCCCCGAATACGATCATGGCGCCTTCACCGAAGGCGATGCGAGCATCGTCGCGCGCGAGTATGCCGACGACAACGCCCCTGTCCTCGACAGATCGGTGAGCGGCCTTTTCGCGCCCGGCTCGATCGTCAAGCCGCTCTTTGCGGTTGCCGCCCTCAACGAGGGCATCATCGCTCCCGAGAAAGAGATCGTTTCGGTCGGCGCTATCACGATTCCGAATCCTTACGATCCCGATAAGCCGACGGTCTTTCGGGACTGGACAGTGCATGGGCCCGTGGATATGCGCACCGCGATCGCCGTCTCTTCGGACGAATACTTTTACACGGTGGGCGGGGGTTATGGCGGACAAGAAGGCCTCGGCATCGGACGCATCGATGACTACGCGCGTCGCTTCGGCCTGGCAGCAAAGACTGGTATCGCGCTTGAGGGCGAGAAAGAGGGCATCATTCCCACGCCCGAGTGGAAGACAGAAGTGTTCGGTGCCGACGACCCGTGGCGCATCGGCAATACCTACCACACGGCGATCGGGCAGTTTGGCTTCCTGATAACGCCGATTCAGGCTGCGCGCTTCACCGCAGCAATCGCGAATGGCGGGTACCTCGTGACGCCGCAGCTTCTCGCCAGCTCGACGCCAGAGCGCGTGTCGATAGGGATACCCGATGAGTACTTCCAGATTGCGCGCGAGGGCATGCGCATGGCTGTCACGTCGAATCGCTCGGACGCGACGGTGAAAGCCCTCAATATTCCCGGTATCCGTATCGCGGCGAAGACCGGTACCGCGCAGCTTGGTAATCGCAATCAGTGGATGAACTCGTGGTCGGTCGGTTTCTGGCCTGCCGAAGAGCCACGCTACGCCTACGCAGTTGTCCTCGAGAAAGCTCCTGCGGGAACCTTGAGCGGCGCATCGCCCGCACTCCGCCCCTTCTTCGAATGGCTCCTGGTGCACCGGCCGGAGTATGGTACAATGCCCGCGCACGATACTCATTCTTTATGAACAACATCATCAACTACCTTTCGAGAGAGAAGTTTGAAGAACTCACCAAGGAGCACGCGTTTCTCACGACCACCCGTCGTCGCGAGGTTGCCGAACAGCTCGAATACGCCCGCTCGCTCGGCGATTTGTCGGAGAACGCCGAGTACGAAGAGGCACGCAATCTCCAGGCTGCGACCGAAGACCGCATCCGCCAGATCGAGGAGCAGCTCTCACATGTACGCATCATCGAGCACAGCAAGGGCAATGTCGTCTCACTTGGTTCTTCGGTAACTATCCAGAAGCAAGGCGAGAAAGACGAGCACGTCTACGAGATAGTGGGCAGCGCCGAAGCCAATATGCAGGAACACAAGATATCGCACCTCTCGCCCCTGGGAGCTGCGCTCATGGAGAAGAAGAAAGGAGATACGTTCTCGTTTGAGACCCCCAAGGGTATCCAAAAGTACAAGATTGTGGCAATCAAGTAAGCCTTCCGGCTGTCCACACTGCCGATTGACGCTCGCCAAGGTGGCGGTACCATTGGGGAGCTTATTCGGTAAACGCATAAATCTATGTGTCAGTGTGCGCATGGGGGATCGTGCAGGTGTGGCGGATGGTATCTTGCCGTCGGCCGCGTGCTGCTCGCGCTCCTCTTCGTAGTTGCAGGTTTTAATAAGTTGACCGGTTTTCAGGGTACCGTGCAGATGGTCGCTGGTGCCGGCTTTCCCGCGCCCGAACTCATGACGGCACTCGCCATCATCTTCGAACTCGGTGGCGGCGTGATGCTCCTGCTCGGTTTCCATGCGCGTCTCGCGGCCTGGATGCTCATCGCGTTTACTGCGATAGCGACGGTCGGGTATCACATGGACTTCAGCCAGCAGATGCAGATGATCATGTTCCTCAAGAACCTCTCGATCATCGGTGGTCTCCTGTATGTCGCATCGGTCGGGGCTGGTTCGTGGAGCCTCGCTGCGTGGGACAGGAAGCTCTGCATGGGCGGCGACATGTGTCCTGATTGCAAAGCCGCGAAAGACGTTTCGCAGGCGTAAAGCGTATCGCAACGAACCGCGGCGCTTCACGCCGCGGTTCGTCTGCGTTATACTCTCTCCCACGCACCCCTAGCTCAGTTGGTTAGAGCGTTCGATTCACATTCGAAAGGTCATAGGTTCAAATCCTATGGGGTGCACCCAGGAAGTTCTGTCTTCTTGGATCGTTTGTTGCCACTGTCGGGCCGTAGTATACCGGTAGTACGTACGATTCGGGTTCGTAAAGACCGAGTTCGATTCTCGGCGGCCCGACAGTGGCAAGTAAGCGAGCTGAATTTCGAAACGGGCTGTAGTATAGTGGTAGTACGCAAGCATGGGGTGCTTGTGGTCCGAGTTCGATTCTCGGCAGCCCGAAAGGGTAGGAAAAATCGGGCCTATAGTCTAGTGGTACGACGGTACATTCGCATTGTACA
>CAZQNX010000065.1:0-4956 GCA_964595025.1 uncultured Candidatus Saccharibacteria bacterium
TCCCGCCCCAGGTGATACCATTGAGTGCATAGACACCGAGACCGTATGAACACGAGTGAACCCTCGCGCCGCCAGACCCAGATAGCCGAGCACCTCGCGCATCTCGCAGGCGAATTCTTCGCGCGCGAGTCAAACCGCGAATCGCTCATCACCGTGACGCGCGCAGATGTTTCTGCCGATCTCCACAGCGCGACGATATTCATTTCGGTCTTACCCGAATCAGCCGAAGAGAAGGCGCTCTCGTTCGCCAAGCGCGAGAGGAGCGCGTTACGAGACTTCGTGAAGAGCAAGGTCGCTTTCTCGTCAATCCCGACGTTCGATATCGAAATCGACTACGGCGAGAAGAACAGGCAGCGCATAAGCGCGCTGGTGTAGCCGGTTTTCTCGCGCCCCGTTTGATGGTACTCTTGTCGACACAGGTCCGGTGGCGAAGTTAGTCAACGCGGCGGTCTGCAAAACCGCTATGCGCCGGTGCAACTCCGGCCCGGACCTCAAGCCACAGCGGCTTCCCTGCCGGGGTGATGGAATGGTAGACAGCGGGGACTTAAAATCCCCTGGTCGCAAGACCGTGCGGGTTCGAGTCCCGCCCCCGGTACAAAGATGAGGATGCTCACCCGCGACCGAATCCCGCTCCCAGCACTTCAAAATTCCTATTTTTCGTTTATACTGTGCCCTACATCCGCCCGTAGCTCAGCTGGTAGAGCAGCTCGCTCTTAACGAGACGGTCCGAGGTTCGATCCCTCGCGGGCGGACATGAGAGCAAAACCCTGCCTGCGCAGGGTTTTGCAATACATGCCCGAGGCGGAGCATTGTGAGGCAAGCACGCCGAACCGCGAGCCAGGCCCGGAGAAATCTTGTCGCGGCGGCAACAAGATTATCTCGGGGACAAGTCCCTCACCCATCCCTTGCCCCACCGCTCTTCATGTGCGAACCTTCTTGGGTTGGGCAGATGGCGAAATTGGTAGACGCGCCAGCCTTAGGAGCTGGTGTCGCAAGACATGGGAGTTCGAGTCTCCCTCTGCCCACTAACGACTGTTCAACTGATTCAGATTTCCGAAGTTCGTCGGACCTATGTTTTGCGAGCGGGAGACATCGGTCGAAGCCGAGTTTGACGAGCCGATGCCGAAGGTATTCTCGATGATATTTATGATGCCGACCACCGAGACCATGATGAAGACGCCGATGATCCCCCAGAGCATGTGCTGCTTGCCTTCTTGCTGTGCGCTGCCCTCATCGACATTCCAGAGGAACTCGACAAGGCCATAGATGAAAAGGAACATCCCCGCAGCGAAGATGATCTTCTCTGCGGGGACGAGCACATATTCTTGGAGTTTCGTAATGGCATCAGCGCCGTTGACACCGAGTACCATAGGAACTTACGGCTGGACGATGAGGCCTTGGAGCGGGATAGCCTGGTTGTTCTGAACGCCGAATGTCTGCTGGAGGACGCGGATGATACCCCAGAGAGAGACCATGACGAAGATGGCGATGACGCCGTAGAACATGATCTTGAGACCTTCAGACTTCTGCTCACCCACCTCGACGAGATACTTGATGAGACCCCAGAAGAAGATGACTATCGCGAGCGTAATGAAGAGGCCGATGACACCGTTCAGGAAGCGGCTTGCGAGGACAAGGATATCGAGAAGACCGACAGCAGACGCGGCAGACGGAAGAAGTGCCACACCGAGGGCAAGAACAGAATAAGTGCTAGCTCGTGACATAACGTGACGGTTCGTATAAGTGCTAAGTAGCCTCATGGTAGCCTTTCTGCGCTATTCGGCAAGGTCGTGCACCTCATCGTGTGGATAACGCTAGTGCTCGTCCTCGCCCTCGCTTGTGGCTTGTACGGCCTTGATAACGAACCACCCACCGATGAGTACGATAGCTACCGCAAGTATCTGCATGGCAATCCGGGGATAAAATTGGATGAACCGCATGATACCGAGAAGTACGAGCAGCCAGAATAGGGTGGTCACCGCGCGCTCCATCCACTCTACCCCTTCGTCGCGGTGCGTAACATGCAGGTGCGTGACCCAGATACCAAAGCCTGCGAAATACATACCAAGGATGACGAGCACGACAAAACCAATACCGATGTTTGCATAACCGGTAAAGAGTGCGAGCGACCCGGTGGGTACAGGAGCTACAGGAACGATAGTTTCTGCAACTGCCTCGTATACCGGAGCGGGTACCGCCTCTTCCACGAGAGTAGGCTGCGCCGCCATCGGCTGCGTCGAGATCTCATACACGGTTCCCGGGGTCGGCTCCATACGGTGCTAGCGGCCACAGCCCGGGTCGCCAAAACGAACGCAGGGTGCGCCGCCCGAGCCTCCTGTCGATCCACCGCCGGCGGTGAAAATCGTATTCTGCAGTATCTGGATGATGCCCCAGATAGAGACCATCACGAAGATGACGATGATGCCCCAGAAGAAATTGGATTTCCAATCGGCCGATTCGCCCTTGCTCAAGCGCAGCATGTTGTAGGCGATGTTCCAAAAATAGACGGCGATGCCCGCCGCCATGAGCGCCAGGGTAGCCTGCCCGATGATCGTGAGCACGAGATTTGCGACTTCGGAGAATGTCCGCGGTGTCGCCGCCCACGCAAGCGATGGCATGGCAGCGAGCGCGAGGACGAAAAAGTATCGCATAGGACTAGACGCCGAGTATCTGGGTCACCGTGCCGCCGATGATCGTGGCGATGACCCATGCTCCGAGGATCAGCACGGCACCGAAAAGCACATATTTGAAATTCTCGTGCGCTTCGGTGATCTTGCCCACATTGCCGCGCGCAGAGACATACATGAATCCGGCGATGAGCATGAAGAGTGCGACGACAACGGTGCCCAGCCGCACCATCGCCCGCAAGACGAGCTGGATGAATTCAGAGACGCCGTTGACGCTCGCGGGATTTTCTATCTTGGCTGCAAACGCGAGGAGTGGCAGAAAGCTTATCGCGAGGACGCCAATACGGATGAGAAAGGGGCGGTTCATATGCCGAAGAGCTGATTAAGAGATTTATCGGCGCGGCTTAAGGCGTCCTGTGCCTTGAGAGCGCCGCTCACCGTGTCCCCTATCATAGCGCGAAAGATTTCTGCTGTCGCTTGCGGATCAGGATCAAGCCACGAGAGCGCTATCGATGCCTGACTGTTCACGAGATCCTGCATGCTTTTCGGTGCAGAGGCCAAAACTGCCTGGAGGGACCCTGGTTGTGCCGCACTTG
Source organism: uncultured Candidatus Saccharibacteria bacterium (assembly GCA_964595025.1). Lineage (GTDB taxonomy): Bacteria > Patescibacteriota > Minisyncoccia > Phycocordibacterales > UBA2100 > UBA10103. Next base: position 3,224 of record CAZQNX010000065.1, read on the forward strand.
TTGGTGTTGATACGCTCGCGGTCACGACGCCGCGCAAAGCGCTTGCCATACCAAGCACAGTCGCAAAACCCTGCGAGACGGTAGGCGCCGCAAAGATGTAGGCGACGGTCTTCCCGCCATTGGGATTCTTGGCAGTGCGCGGCACAGCAAGCGCATAGACATGCGCATAATTCTTGGGTGTGCTTGCATCGCGCAATTGCGGCACCGGTGCCGCGGCGAAATTGAGATTGGGATTCGCCTGCTTGATGAGCGAAGACTCGCTCGCGTATCCGAAATAGACAGCGACGAGGCCTTGCGCGAAGGCGGTGCGCGCTTCGGGAATCGAGCGATTCCAGGAATACTGATCCTTCGCGGGATCGGCAAAATCGGTATAGAAGCGGAGCGCCGCGAGCCCCGGCTGCGACGTGCCGCCTTGCTGTGGCGCCAAGCCCGATTGGATGCGGCCACCCTGATCACGCACCGTTACGGAGCCCCCTGCCTGCAAGATAAGCAGCGAGAGGATGGCCTTCGCGTTCGCGATGTTCTCGTATTCACCGAGTGCAAAGGCACTCTTGCGCAGAGTTCCCGAGTCTGCCTGCTCGGTGAGCTTCGGCCCAAGTGTCGCAAAATCATTCCACAGGGTGGGAGGATTGGTAAAACCTGCCGCGGCAAACATGTCTTTGTTCCAATACAAGAGAAGCGGGTCCGCAACGAGCGGTACCCCCATCGCGCCATCGGTGGCGAGGAATGGAAGTGCCGCATCGAGGAACGTACTCTTGAACTGCGTCTCCGACATCTCGGCCGGGCTTATGTGGATTGTCTTTGCCGAATCGAAGAGCGCCCAATCTTCGCGCAAGAAAAAAAGATCGGGGCCGGTGCCGCTCGCGAGTGCATTCACGAGATCTGCCTCGTAGGTAGCCGGGTCTTTTCGGACATAGGTGACCCCATTCAGACGGTCGTCTGTCTCGGCTGCGGCGCGGATCACAGCCTGTATACGCGCATCGTCAAATGTCCCCCACACCGTGACCTGCCCCACGCTCGCCGTATTTCCGCCACCGACGACGAACGCGAAAATGAGCACGCCCGAGACGCCGAGGGCGCCGAAGACCGCGAGAAGGATTATTTGGAACGGTGAGGATTTCATGTTCGCTTGAAAATGAGTCCGTAGTGATGGGCGCCGGCGATAAAATCTGTCTGGTACGAGAAGCCCGCTCGCTCCGCTACTGTGCGCGCTGCCGCTTCGGGGAACACATCTTCGGGGCGCGGCCCGATACCGCCGAAGCTGTCTGTCCAGTCTATCACGGCAAGTCGACCGCCGGGCTTGAGTACGCGATATGCTTCTGCAAAAATTGCATCTTTCTCGGGCACCTGGAAAAGCAGATTCGACACAAGGACAAGATCGACCGCTTTCTCCGCGAGCTTGCTCCCCGCCGGGCGCTCAAGATCACCCCAGAGCACCGCGACATTGTGGAATCCGCGGCGGCGCGCTTCGTTGTACGTCCGCCGCAAGAGATCTTTCTGCACGTCTACCGCGTACACATGGCCGGTATTCGCGAGCGTTTCGGCGATGAGAAGCACATATGCGCCACTGCCGCTGCCGAAATCTGCGACAGACATGCCGGGAACTATCCCGAGCGCCGCAATGTTGCGTGGCGGATGTGCGAAGTGTTCAACCTTCATGCGTACAGTATACGTCACGTCGGTGCGAGTGATGCAGGACGCTGTGGGCAAGTTTATTCCTCTCCCCCTTCGAA
>CAZQNX010000066.1:0-4952 GCA_964595025.1 uncultured Candidatus Saccharibacteria bacterium
AGTGAAGCGCATCATCAACGAGCCGACTGCGGCAGCGCTCGCCTATGGATTCAACAAGAAGAAAGATGAGAAGATCGTCGTTTTCGATTTCGGCGGTGGCACCTTCGACATCTCGGTCTTGGAGGTCGGTGACGACGTGATCGAGGTCCGCTCGACCGACGGCGATGCACATCTCGGCGGCAAGGATATCGACCAAACGGTGATGCAGTGGCTCGCCGGTGAGTTCAAGAAAGAGAGCGGTATTGATATCCTCAAGGATACACTCGCACGCCAGCGCCTCGACGAGGCCGCGGAGAAGGCGAAGATCGAGCTTTCTACTGCGGTGGAGACCGAAGTGAACATCCCATTCATCACCTCTGATGCCTCTGGGCCGCGTCACCTTCTCGTGAAGATGACTCGTGCCAAGCTCGAAGAGCTCACGCGCGAATTCATCGACCGCGCAATGACGATCACGAAGCGGGCGATGGAAGCCTCGCCTTTCAAGGTGGGCGACATCCACGAGGTCATCCTCGTTGGCGGACAGACGCGCATGCCCGCGATGCAAAAAGCCGTCGAAGACTACTTTGGCAAGAAGCCCAACATGAGCGTGAACCCCGACGAAGTCGTCGCGATGGGTGCGGCAATCCAGGGCGGAATCTTGCGTGGCGATGTGAAAGACGTGCTCCTCCTCGATGTCATCCCGCTCTCGCTCGGCATCGAGACGATGGGAGGCGTGGCGACGAAACTCATTGAGCGCAACACCACTATTCCGACCTCAAAATCACAGACATTCTCGACAGCCGCAGACAACCAGCCGTCGGTCGAGATCCATGTCGTCCAGGGAGAGCGCCCTATGGCCGCCGACAACAAATCGCTCGGTCGCTTCAATCTCGACGGCATCCCACCCGCGACACGCGGCACCCCGAAGATCGAAGTTTCGTTCGATATCGACGCCAATGGCATCTTGAGCGTGAAAGCGAAAGATCAGAACACGGGAAAAGAACAGTCAATCCGCATCGAAGCATCGTCGGGGCTTTCCGAGACCGACGTCGAGAAGATGCGCAAGGATGCCGAGCTACACGCCGACGAAGACAAGAAGAAACGCGAACTCGTTGAAGCACAGAATAGCGCGGAACAACTTGTCTACACTGCCGAGAAGTCGCTCAAGGAGTACGGCGATAAGGTAGACGAGGAAGTGAAGAAGGAGGTGACCGAGAAACTCGAGGCCTTAAAAACAGCAAAAGCCGGGAATGACGCAAGCGCCATCAAGAGTGCGGGAGACGCGCTCTCGGCAGCACTCTCGAAAATTGGTGAAGCGATGCAGAAAGCACAGGGCGGCAGTGCTCAAGACGTAAAAAACGATGCCGCTGAGGGTGACACGAGCGCACAGCACTAGCAGATTCCCTTGCATGCGCAAAGAGTGTCCCTATAATGGGCCGCATGAGTAAGAACTACTACGACATCCTCGGCATCGCGAAGACCGCGAGCGAAGACGAGATCAAGAAGGCGTTCCGCACGCTGGCGCATAAGTATCATCCCGACAAGAAGGGCGGCGACGAGAAACGATTCAAGGAGGTGAGCGAGGCGTACGCGGTACTCTCCGACAAGAAGAAGCGCGCGCAGTACGATCAGTTCGGGCAGTATCAGGCGGGCGGAGGTGCCGGTCCCGGATTCGGCGGTGCAGGATTCGAAGGGTTTGATTTTTCTCAATTCAATGGTCAGGGCGGCTTCTCGTTCAATGGGCAAGAGTTCGACCTCGGCGACATCTTCGGCGAATTCTTCGGCGGAAGCCGCGGCGCACGCGGCAGCAAACCGCGCGGGCGCGACATATCGATCGATATCGAACTGACATTCAAGGAGAGCATCGTGGGGACCGAACGCCGCGTACTCATCGCAAAAGTCGGCACCTGCGAAGCATGCGATGGCAGCGGCGCAAAGAAGGGGAGTGCACAAAAAACCTGCACATCCTGCAACGGCAAGGGTGACATCCGCGAGAATCGCAGCACCTTCTTCGGGACAGTCACGACGAATCGAGCGTGCCCTTCGTGCAACGGCCGCGGCCAGATACCCGAATCTCCATGCACTTCGTGCCGCGGCGACGGCGTACGCAAGCGCGAAGAGGAGATACATGTCGTCGTCCCGGCAGGCGTCGAGGATGGCGAGATGATCCGTATGCCCGGCAAGGGCGAAGTCGCGCCACAAGGCGTGGCGGGTGATTTGTATGTGAAGCTTCATGTGCGCGCAGATGCACGGATGCGCCGCGAGGGCCCGCATCTTCACACGACGCTATCCATCAAACTTTCCGAAGCGCTACTCGGCACCGAGCAGGACGTACCCACAGTAGACGGTACCGCGCGCATCACGATACCGGCAGGGAGTAACACGGGCGACACCGTGCGCGTGCGCGGAGAAGGCGTGCCACAGGGGAGATCTGGTCGCGGCGACCTTGTGGTGCACCTCTCCGTCGACATGCCGAAGAAGCTCTCGCGCGCAGCACGCACGCTCGTCGAAGGGCTTTCGCGCGAAGGACTCTAGTCTCGCGCACTCATCGCGCTTGAACAGTGCGCGCTCGCGCGCGATACTATGCGCATGGATTTCACCGCATCGACGACCGCCGTACTGAACGCTGTCACTGATATCCCGACAGACCTCCTGATCGCAGCAGCAATCATCGTCGTCGGCTTTCTCGTTGGCTTCACCGCTGGTGCTTCCCGAGCAAGTACTGCCGCACTCGCGCTCATCGCTGCTGTCTCGCTCACCTCTCTCGTTCCGGGCGCACTCATACTCGGCAGTGCAACAGCAGGAATCGATACAGGATTCCTCATGCTCGCCCTTGCCGCACTCCTGTATGCGATCATCAGACGCCTCACGGACCCGTATGGCTACGGGGGTGGCATCGTGTCGGGGATCCTCGGTGGTATAGGCCTCGCTGCCGTAGTTCTCGGCGTGTGGCTTGCCACGCCCGCACTCATCGCGCTCTGGCCTTTCGGCCCGCTCGTGCAGGGTATCTGTGCAGAAAGCTATCGCCTCTTCATCGTCCTCGGCGGACTCACCGCGCTCGCGTTTGCGCGCGGCTAAGACCGCCGCCTATCGGCCAATGTAATTGAACGCCCCGCTCGTCACGTTTACGGGCGAGCCGGCGTAATAGGGCGTGAGCGCATCGCCATCGGTCGTACCATCGCTCGTGAGGAACGCCGAGGTCGCGCCCTCGACATCGGTATTGCCCGTGGGATACGGCGCGATGCCGTAGCCGTAGGTGAGTCCGGTGAGCCACACGTCAGTCGAACTCTGGAGATCAAAACGAATCGAACGATTCGCGGCACCCGGCAGCGGCGTCGCGCGGACATATATCTCGATCGACTGACCCTTCGGTATCACGATGCCACCGGGGAATTCAGCGGTGTACGATCTGTCGTCGGCGCTCGCAAGCGCGACGACATCTCCCGCATACACATACACCGAGCCGACATCGTGAGGTCCCGCTGTGCCGCTCTGGCGCCAGGTGATGCCATCGAGCCGCAGGTCTTCGACGCTGTCCGCATACACGCGAACCGAAGAGAGTATCATGGGGTCGCCGAATACCTGCGTGCGCGCAACAGCTGGATCATGCCCTCCGCGCACCATCGTCGCGGATCCAATGGTGAGCGATGAGACGATGCGTTGGAAAGTGCCCGAAACAGGGAGCACGCCAGAGACCGGCTGCGATGCATCGATGGCGGCAACCGCAAATCCCGCGACCTGCCCGTCGTACGATGAGAGGTCGGTGACCATATTGCCCGCAATCGTAAATGTGCGTGTCTCACCAGCCGATATCGTGAGAGACGTTCGAAAGACGACGCGATGATCGGCACCAAGATAGCCGTAGGCAACTTCGCCGCCGTCTTCATCCAAGAGCGAGACGTAGTCGAATGCCTGATCCTGCGAAGGCCCGATGCGCTCCACGGTGATGGTCTTTACCGCGACATCCTCTGCACCCGCGGCAAGCTCGAAGGTGGTGAAAGGTATGTAGAGCGCCGAGTGCGGAGCAATCATCTCCGCGGGCTGTTCGGGACGGCTGATAGAAAAGGGCACTGCGACTGCTCCGACAGCCGACGTAGAGACAGCGACAGGCGCAGCAACGCAGCGTGCATTCAGGGTATCGCGTGTCCGCGGCCCGACAACACCCACCGCGGGCAATCCCTGCGCTGTCTGAAAATCAGATACAGCCCGTTCGGTGAGACGTCCAAAATAGCCGGTCGGCGATATCGAGAAGAATGCTTGCAGTGCAGAGACATCGGCACCGCTCATGCCGACCTTCAGCGTACGTTCCCACACGAAAGGGCACGGAGACGCATTCGCTGCCGCAGGAATCGCAAGGAGCGCGAGGAGGGGAAGCATGGCAAGATGCCGTATCGATACATCCATGGTACTCCCAGTATCCCACGCGCAGACAGGGGAGACTAGCGATAATCAAGGGGGTGTGGAAATCGTCGTGGCCTCCCGCTAGGGCGAGTGGTACAGTGTGTGCCATGACAGTACGCGAGCGCCTCGGCTGGTTCGGGGCTTCTTTTGTGTGGAGTCCATTCATGCGCCTGCTCCATCCTTCCGTCTCGCTCGATGGGCTCGCGCAATACCCCGCCGATGCCGCCGCCGAGCTGCGGCGCCGCATGCACGACACCGAGCTGCGGCGCCGCGTCGAGACATACCTCGGTGATGATATCCCTCCCTACATGCGCGGCGAGCCGGTGCTCTGCCTTTCGCGCTACATAGCAACACCCAATTTCGAGACGCTCCGCTTCCTCACCATGACCGAACCGCTCGGTTTCTCGGCTGTCGTCACTGAAGATACGACCGACAGATTCTCTCCGCACAACAATCTCAAGCGCGCGCTCTGCAAGCTTCCACTCATCGACCGCATCCATCAGAAGCACGGGAAGCTCCACGAGCGGTTCCGCCCGCTCTCGATCGTCGACTTCTCGGCAGCAGAAGGTGCG
>CAZQNX010000067.1:0-4903 GCA_964595025.1 uncultured Candidatus Saccharibacteria bacterium
GTACAGGGTCATCTGACACCTCCATGGTTCAGTCTGAACTAGCGACAAAAATTTGCCGCACTCTCCCCTCACCCTAACACCGCACCGATATCATGCAACAGGTACGCGGCGGGCTTCTGCAGCGAAAAAGAGCGGGAACTCTTTGCGCGCCTTGTCTTCGGCCGCCTGCCGCGGGCCTTTCTCGCTCGCGCGGTGTGATATCCATTCTTCGATGCGCATGATCGCAAATCCCGCGCTCGCGAGCGCCTTCATGTGGTCCTGGAGCGAGCGGTGGAACGAGTAGGTGTATTCGTGCTCCTCTTTCTTCCCCTGCTTTCCTGGCGTCATGTCCATTCGCTCTCGCGATGCCGAAAGGTACGCATCGAGCCGGCGGTACTGCACCTTTGCTGCCTCATCCCACTCCCACGCACTGCGCTTCGGGATGCGGAACGCCGGATGATTGATCACGAAGACGAACTTCCCTTCCGGTTTCAAAACGCGCGCCACCTCACTCATCACTGCTTCAAGCTTCTCCATATTTTGCAACGCGAGGACGCAGGTCACGGCATCGTATGCGCCGTCTTTTGCAAAATGCAGCGCATCTGCCGACGCGACATGGTACGGAATGCCGGGACTTGCCTTCCTTGCGCGCACTATGAGCTCGGGCGCGATATCTGCGCCCTCTACTTGCGCACCCGCTCCCGCGAGAAGCCGTGTGAAATATCCCTCGCCGCACCCGATATCAAGTATGCGCATCCCCTTCCCTGCTCTCACCATTCGTACTAGATTCGGCGCGATGACTTTCGCGTGATAGGTGTCCTCGCCCGCGACGTGCTCGCCGTACCAATCGGCAACAGATCCCCACGAGGTGCTCTTGTGCATATGAGCATTCATACCCTGCCCGCCGCAGGGGCGCAATGTGCGAATCTGTGGACAACTATTATTTTGTATTGTATGGTTGCGGCGGCCCCGCGGATGCGGGGCTTCTTGAACATTGAACGAAGAGGAGGACCACTGTGAGTGACAGTCTTGCACGTCGTCTCGAGGCCCGCCCTGGCGGCGCCTCTTCACCGAGTCACGAAGAAAAGCAGCTCATGATTGCGGCAAACACACCGCTCCTGCAGCTCGTGATGAATCGCGAGGAGGGTGCCTACGCCGCCGTGCGATACGAGATCGGCTTTCAGTGGGCAGCGCTCGGCATCATTGCTTCGGCACTCGCCTACATGCGCACGCACGCCGAGTGGGCTATCTTCATGAAGTACGGCGCGGTCGTCGGCATGATCGCCGTCATCGGCGGGATGTCGTATGTGTGGTATATGCGCAGCAAGATGCGCGAGTACCACGCACAAGGCTTTGAGATCGAGAACGGCCTCTCCCGCGTCACGACACTCTTCACCCGCAACTACAAGGAGCGGCGTGAAGAGTGGGGCTGGAAAAGTTGGCAGGTGGAAGCGTTCCACTTCATCCTCTTCCTCGGCTGGACGCTGTACTTCCTGTACCGCCATGAACCCACCTCGGCATGGATCAGTGCGTTCTTCTGGTGAAGAACTCATCGCCGCAAGCTCTGCCGCCGGACGCATCATGCGCCCGGCGGTTTTTCATCATGTTCAACATCGGTAAGAAAACACCCATGCAAGACTCGCTGCGTATGAATACTTTTTCATGCCTTCCACGGAATCTCGAACTGCTCAAATTCTTTCAAGAGCTTCCGCCCGTATAAGAGACGCGCGATCACTTCGGCGTGCGAGAGCGCACCCGTGAGCGCGTTGTGCGGCTCTGGCTCGGCGGGGATGCCGCAGTAATTGAGTACCGCATCCAGATTGAGCGCGGAGCGCCTATGCACTGGGTCGACCGGCGGGACGAGTCCCCTATTCACCATATGCATGTACGCAAGCGTGTGCGTGTCTATCGTGCGGTGCGCAAAAGGCCACGCCGTGTGCCCGGCGCGCTCGGCAGCGTACTTGAGAAAATCACGATCGAACGAAGGGTTCTGCCCGGCGAGCGTGCGCTCCTTTACTCCCTCGCTCCAATGCAAGAATTCGTGCACGAGATCCGCCTCGCTCGGCTTCTTGGCATCGAGTATCTGTTCTTTGGTGAAGCCATTCACCGCGAGCGCCTCATCGGATATATGCGCACCGTCCCACACGCGGCATTCGATGTAGATGCGGTTCTCGGGATGCTCGATATCCAGCGCGCCGATAGATACGATGGAATGCTTGTGCGCCTCTACCCCGCTGGCTTCGACATCGAGTACGAGCATGGCGCTATTGTACCCCGCTCGTCGCAGCATTCAAACCGCGGCAATTCTTTGCCGCCCGGTACCCTGCTTTCTGTGCCGCGTTCTCGCTCGCAAACCACACTTGTCGACTCTCGGGTATCTGCTGCGCCCCGCTGCACCAGGGGAAGTAGTAGACGCTCCCCCCTCGCATCGCGACAAATTGCCCGCCGAGCGTCATCGCGCGCGGCTCGGCGGCCTGCGGCGCCTGCCGGATATCGACAATCGGCCGCACCTCTTCGAGCGCCGAGAGGCGCCCTAGCCCGAACGACGAGAATCCAACGAGCAGGACGACGAGGGGCACGCCCCACGTTTCTATGGCTTCGCCCGCTACCCTCCCCCACCAGCTCTTGATTTCGTCTCTCCAGTACGGTATACTGCGCATCACTCGATTGTAGCTCGGTTTCAGGCCGTTTTCTAGCGACTTGACCACACTGCGAGCGAGCCATTTTCATTCTATGGCATCAACAAAAGCCGGTGGAACAACAAAAAACCTACGCGATTCTAATCCCAAATACCTCGGCGTGAAGCGCGCCGATGGTCAGAAGGTAATCGCCGGAGAAGTCATCGTCCGCCAGCGCGGCACGAAGATTATTCCTGGTCGCAACATAGGCACCGGCAAGGATCACACGCTCTTCGCGATGAAAGCGGGCGTCGTCCATTTCCGCACCAAGCGCAAGACCGATTTCGACGGCCGTTCCAAGGCCCGCGGCGTCGTCGACGTCCTCGAGAATTAGTTCGTGCGATTTTTCCACGAGCCCAGGCACCTGGGCATTTTGTCGTCATGATATAAAAAGTACACTATGCATGCATTCGATCTCACTCACGTCGCGCTCATCCTCTTCCTCGTCCTCTCGGGCGGACTCTTCCTCGAGCGCTTCCGCCAGCCTGCGCTCATAGGATACCTTCTTATGGGTGCCATCATCGGCCCCGGCCTGTTGGGACTACAGGGCGAAGACGCCACCGTGCGCTGGCTCGCCGAGCTCGCGATAGTCCTGCTCATGTTTATGCTCGGACTCGAATTAGATCTCTCCTTCTTCCGCCGTGCGATACAGACAGCGCTCGGCGTTGCGCTCGCGCAAGTCGCGCTCGGCGTTGCGGCCATGCTCGCCTTTACGCTCTTTTTCTCTATGAGCATTTCCACCGCGATACTCTTCGGCTTCATCGTCGCGCTCTCCTCGACTGCCGTCGCGATGACGATGCTCCGCAATCTCGGCGAGAATGACACACCGATGGGGCAGACGGCGACCGCGATCCTCATCGCGCAAGACATCCTCGTCGTGCCGATGCTCCTCGTTGTAAGTGCGCTCGGCAGCGGATTCACCTGGGATGGTACGCTGCATCTCGGTATCTCGCTCGGCGTCGTCGCGGCATCGCTCTTTGCCATCTTCGAGCTCGTACAGCACCCGCAGTGGGTCACGCGGTTCGAGACGCTCTTTGCGCGCGGCTCGTCGCAGCCCGTCATCGCGGCGATGGCGCTCTGCTTCGGAGCAGCGGCACTCTCGGGCGCCGCTGGCCTCTCGACCGCCTATGGGGCTTTTGCAATCGGGCTCCTCATCGGAAATGTCGGGACGGTGGGCGCTTCGTACCGCAGCGCTGTCGAGCCGGTGCACGAGCTCCTCATGATGGTCTTCTTCCTCTCGGTCGGACTCATGCTCGACATACGATTCATCATCGAAAATCTCCCGCTCATAGGGGTGATCCTCGGCATCACGATCGTTCTCAAGACGGCGTTTACCATCGCGCTCGCACGCGCATTCGGCATTGCGCGTGAGATAGCATTCCCGCTCGGCGCCGTCTTGGGACAGGTCGGCGAGTTCTCGTTCGTGCTCATCGCACTCGGTCTTTCGACCGGTTTTCTAGACCACCAGACGTACCAGCTCGGTCTCTCGGTGATTGCACTGTCGCTCGTCATCTCGCCGGTGTGGTTCTCGCTCATGCGGCGCCATCACGAGCGCGCCCACGGCATCGGAGCGTGAACACTCGCGGCTACTGTTGCTCTACCTGAAGCGTGATTGTCGCGTGGTGCCCGTGGAGGTTCACGCGCACCGAGAAATCCCCGAGTGTCTTTATGTGCTCGCTCGGCTCGATGTGGCGGGGATCTACCGCGATGCCCTTTTCGCGCGCGACGGCGGCGGCAATCTCTTCGTGGGAAATCTGACGATACAGATGCCTGTTCTCATTGGCCTTCGCGAAAACATGGATGAGCGCGCCATCGAGCGCTTTCGCTGCTGCGGCAGATTCTTTCTCGGTATGTGCCGAAGCAACACCCTCTGCCTGCTTCTTCTTCTCGAGTGCGGCAAGTCGATCGGGCGTTGCCTGCACCGCTTTCCCCTGCGGGATGAGACTATTCATCGCGTAGCCGTCGCTCACCTCTTTCACCTCATCGCGCCTCCCTACCCCGCCCACATCCTTCACGAAGATGACTTTCATACGCCCAAGCTTACAGCGCTCACCCGGCGAGCGCAATATAGACAATGTGACAGGACACTGTGTCCCGTCACTGTGTCCCGTCATGCGACACCTCTTACTCACCCGCAAGCTGCTTGAGCGCAGCTTCCATCTGCGGATCCTTGCTATCTTTCACATCCTCTTCCTTCACTTCCACAATCACCTCGGGCACGATGCCTTCGAGCGGAATCTGCTCGC
>CAZQNX010000068.1:0-4850 GCA_964595025.1 uncultured Candidatus Saccharibacteria bacterium
GCTCGTAGGCAAGGACAATCTTGAGGCCGTCGATCTTGAGCTCGCACGCATAGGTGGGGCGCGCATCAGGATACGCGTCGGCGAGAAAGCGCCTGATGCGCGCATCGAATTCGCGAGCTTCGTCCTCATCGAAGATGTCGTTGAACGACCACTGCGCGACTCGGTGCTTCACCTTCTTGAAGGCAGGGAGCGGCGCGCCCGCCACGCGCTGGCTCGGACTATCGGGCGCGATGATGCGTGGATATGCTGCTTCAATCTCCACGAGCTCGTGCTTGAGCGAATCGAGCGCGGCCTGCGATATCTCTTCCCTGTCGTAGACGTGGTACGCCGTGCGGTAGCGATTGATAGCGCGGACGAGATCAGCGTAACGAGCACGGACAGCTGCCGGTATCATGTCGGCATCATACCGCATCGAGGTGCCCCCGGCATCAGTAGCGCAATTCGACCGAGCGCTGGAGCGTACGAGCTTTCGTCGTGAGAGTGGCACACGATGCACTGTACCCATCGGCGTGGATGAGCGTATGTATCTGTGCCGGTACGGCTGGCGTACAAGTGCTATCTGCCGCGATGGGACCATCGCACTTCATGACAGTCACGTTCGCACAGAAACCGCCCGACTCCATCTGAAAACTCATCGTGTAGGGATACGCCGCCGAGCGACCCGTTGCACCAAACGACTGTCCGTCACATTGGGGGTTCGGCGCGACAACCCCCAACGGCGCGACCGTATCGAAATAATTGTGACGGATATCCCAGTAGAGCGCGCACTCGGCACCCGTATCGGCAGCAAAGAACGCGAACTGCGAATCACGCCCGAGTGACGAGAGGGCAAGCTCCTTCACGGCGATGCCGTAGATTGCCGCCCCGAGTGCAAGCACGATCGTCGAGACGAGTGCCGCGAGGAGTAAGGTGAAACCGCGTGTGTGTCGAGATGTGTGTGTCATATCATTGGACACCGCTGCCATCATTCACCCAGCGGTAGAGATTCTCGGATATAGTGACACTACGCGCCGTGAAGCCACCCGACCGCCAGGTAACCGTCGCCGTGAGGCGTATCTCATCGGTCGTACCTGGCACGAACGACGCCGAGAGCGTCCGAGTGAAGTAGGTGGCTGTCCAACCTGGATCCGTCGTTGCGCATGGACCAGCGCCATGTCCATAGAAGGAGCCGTCGGTCTTGAGCGGCTGATCCGTGCAAGTCGTCCAGGTCTGATTCGTGCGCGTGTCGATGACGAACGGAGCGCCGGTGGGTATCCCATCGAGCAGGTTAATACCTGCGCCCTGCGAATCCTTGAGTACGTTGCCGTCGCGAATACTGCGCACCGCTTCTATCCCCTCTTGAGCGAGGTAGAAGGCGGTCACCTGATCGCGCGCATAGTAGGCGCTCGCAAGCGACTGAGTCGCGAGCGACATCGGGGCCACGATAGCAAGAGCGAGAAGCGATATCGCCACCATCGTCTCAATGAGCGTGAATGCGCGAAGGTGTATCATAGATCGAGAAGCCGCTGCACGGCAGTTACTTGGACATGGAATGAGGTCTTGGCCCTATCGGCACCGGCTGTACCCTTGATGACGGCGACGACTTTCGGCTGCACGAGATCGCATGGTGCCACGGTGCACCCACGATCACTCCCCACGACATAGAATTGGAGGCTGTCTATCGACACTTCGGGCGCTGTCATCGCGACGGGAGACGCGCCATTCTCCGATTTGTAGAGCCGCTTCGTCGCCGGATCGTACGAGTAGACCCACGGCTGTTCGGTGAGATTTTCGGGTGATGTGCCGTACGGAAAGAACGAGAAGACGTAATGATTTGCTGGATCATCAGTCGATGATGCGCAATCGCTCGTGGTGCGGTAATTGCCGCTACCGCAGTGGAACGTGCTGCCCATGCGAATAGCACGCTCCATGCCATCGAGTGTGATATTCAGGTTGTCCATCACCGACTGGAGCGACTGCACCTTCCGATTCGCCCCGACGAGTGCGAGGAGCGCGCCGACCGAGACCATCATCACGACAGAGAAGAGCGCCGTCGCGACGAGCATCTCGACGAGCGTGAATCCGGACGATGGAGTCGAGGTGCGCATAGTACTATCGATTGACCGAGACCTGGCCGTTGATATCGACGATGAAGTTCGCGCGGTCGCCAGCCGGTGAGATGAGCCCGATGCGAGCGCTCTCCTGGCAATTCCCGGCAGAAAGCGTGCATGAGTTGCCGTTCGCACTGATCCATGCGTCGGGTTCGGGGCGCTTGAAGAGGATATCGAGGGTCGAAACCGTGGTGCACGTCGCAACATCGGCCCCCGCAGGGGCACAGAGCTTCTCGATCGTGTAGCCGCGGTCTATAGAATAGGAGCGCACCGTCTCTCCTCCGGTAAACACACCATCGGGCTGTATCGCATCGGCATAGAGGGTATACGACGCAGGGGTCGAGATGGCAAAGTGCATCCCGTACCCGGCCGAGTAGGTGTTGGTGCCAAAACGCAGCACCGAGATTCCATATACCTGCGCCTCGCGGACCGAGAGCGCAATGTCGTACGCAAGATTCTCAAGGAGGATCTTGCCTCCAAAGCGGGTGTGATTTGCGAGCATGAGGCCCGTAATGAGAATGAGGACGCCCGTGACGACAAGGAGCTCGATGAGCGAGAAGCCGCGAGACATCACCACCCGGCGAGCGCGGGAATGTCGAATCCGTACAAGAGTGAAATCCATATGATGAGCGTGCTCGCGATGAGGAATGGTCCGAAAGGGACCTCGCTCTTCATTGTAAGCCCTACTGACCTCACAGCGCGCGTATGCATGTGGGTAACCAGGCGCGAGACGAGCATGAGCGGGACGAGCGTGACGCTCCCCAACACGAACGCAAAGAGGACACTGAACGGCCCTGCGACCGGCCCAAGCAGCCACCCCATGCCGAGCGCGAGCTTTACGTCGCCGAACCCCATCCACCGCCCGCGCGAAACACCCCACAAAATGAGGAGTGGCAGAGCTGCAAGCGGGCCGCCAAGGAGGATGGGCCATAGATAGTGCGGTGTCACGCTCACGCTCGCACCCAACGAAAGGCCCGCGAACGCGTACACCCATGGATCAGGGATGATAGTGTGGCGCATATCGTATACGGCAATGGCAACAAGGAACACGATGATGAGCGAGAACGCAGCACGGGCGAGAACAGGGACCGGAAATGGCGCTCCCCAGATGAGCGCGAAGAGGATAGATGTCGCAGCCTCGACAAGCGGATACTGTACGGAAATGCGTGCCTCGCAGTACCGGCAGCGACCTCGAAGCAGGAGCCACGAGAGTATCGGGACAAGATCGTACCACGCAAGAGCGTGCCCACACTGGGGACACGCACTCCTCCCCCCCACGCCGCGCGCACCATGACGAAGTATGAGCACATTGGTGAAGCTGCCGATGATGAGTCCAAAAAGACCAGCCACAAGGAACATAGCGAGCATCGTACCATGAACAAGTGGCTCGCCCAGACGCGAAACAGCCCCCTCCTGGGGGCTGTTTCTTACACACAGGGGTGTGTGGTTACGGACGGACGTCGTACACTGGGTCGGTGCCGGCGAAGTCTGCGGCAGAGCCAGTACAGACGGGGCCATTCGAGGAACCACCCGCGACACTTCCGCCAAAGGTACCTCCGGTCTGCCCATCGGTGTCGGTTCCGAGTGCAGTATTGGTCGTGTTCTCAAGCGTCGCGCCAAGGTGGTACGAGCCACAGGTAGCAGCCGAAGCCGCAGAACCCTGAAGAGCCGCGTAGCTATACGCTGTACCCGTCTGTGGATCCGAGGGGATCGTCGAGATGAAGTTGTTCGCGACGAGCGACGAGGTCGAGAGCGCCGTCGGGAACTGATTGCTCTGGTCGTAGTAAAGCTCGAGCGCGAGCTGGAGCTGCTTCACGTCGGCGATGCGGCGTGCATCGCGACCCTTCTTGCGGGCAGAATCAAGCGACGCGAGCACGATAGAGGCGAGGATACCGATAATGGCGATAACCACCAAGAGTTCGATCAGGGTGAAACCGCGTGTATAAGTTTTCATCATACTGATGAGCTAATTACGCGTTAGTGATAAAGCGCCATAACGGCTGATTTCCGCGTACCACCATTGTATACCGCCCAAGCGGGTGCCGGGGGGGGCTGTGGATAAGCCTAGAACGTGCTCGTGATGTTGTAGATGGGGAGGAGAACAGACGCGAGGAGGATAGCGACGCCGACGGCAAGTGCCACAATCATGATCGGCTCGATGAGCGAGACGAGCGTATCAACGGCGTTATTGACCTCGCGACGGTAGAAGCGCGACATCGTCTCGAGGATACTCCCCATATTGCCTGTTTCCTCACCAATCTTGAGCATCGCAACGACGATACCTGGCACTTCTGCGTGTTTACGGAACGCTTCGGAGAGCGGGAGACCCGCTTTCACATCCTTGGCGGCCTGTGAGACGATCTGCTCGTACACAGGATCCTCGACGACGCTCGCCGTAATCTCAAGCCCACGCAAGACCTGGATGCCGCTCTTGAGCATCGTCGAGAGGTTGTCGGTGATGCGAGAAAGATAGATCTTGCGATAAATATTGCCGACTGCCGGGAATTGCAAGCGCGCCCGCGAAAACATGATGCGCCCTGCCTCGGTCTTGCCGTATTGGAAGAGTGCGCCACCGCCGAGGATAAGGAAAATGATGAGCAGGAGGATGTACTGCGACATGAATTCGCTCAAGCCGATGACGACGCGGGTGAAGAACGGAATCTCCTGCCCCGACTGCACGAGCATCTGGGAAAGATTCGGGATGACGACGGTCATCATGAGCACCATCACCGCCATGAAGGTGAAGATGATGAATGCCGG
>CAZQNX010000069.1:0-4635 GCA_964595025.1 uncultured Candidatus Saccharibacteria bacterium
CCGGCTCGATTGAATTCGCTGGTAATTTCAGCAATTCGGTTTCGGTCGCGGTCGACAATATTCGCTTCCTTGCGGAGGAGGCCGCCGGCCTGGGGCTCGATATAGTATCCCAAATGGAGAGTCCCTTTCGGCAAGACTTGGGAGGGCCCTCTATCGCCAAGTCTCGCTATCACGCGCTCTGGAACGCGCTTGGTCGCGAAGTTGCCGCGTGTGGCGGTGCGCCCAAAGATGCGGCCTTGTTGAATCGAATGAATCGGTATGCCGCGACTCATGCGCACTTCCAGTTCGAGGGCTATTCGGTTACGCATCAGGCCGTAGATGAGCGTCTCGTCTTCGTGATCAACGTCCTCAATTTCGTCGGACCGCGACTCGCACGCATCATAAGCAAGCGGTACGGTCAGCGGAATGAGGGTCATCTCGGCATCTGGCGTGGGTGGGCCGATTCTCGCAGGTTTACTACCTATGGCATGTGGTTCGAATCGGACGCCGACATGCGCACTCGTTTCGAATCACTCCCACGCCTCGTTAGGCGCGTCGATGGCGACAAAGAGACCGGGCGCTGGGAGCCCGATCTCGAGAACCGTCTCTCGTGGGCGAATCCAGACGATGATGGCGGCGGATGGTGGCATTTCGTTCGTGCTCGGCCTCGGCTCGGTACATTCGAGGTGCGTCTCTTGCCGTCTTTGCCCGACAAAGTGCTCGGGCCGGCCATCGAAGCACTCGACGACTTCGTGTGCTACCTGGTCAGCATTGCCGATCGAGGTATCGGATTTCGTTCGCTCGATGAGTTTCGAAACTCGACACTCTGGAAGCGAGAGATTGTGCATCGCCCTGTCGGCGCCGGCGGTCTCTGTGTGCCTTTCTCGTACGACCACTCGGACTGGCGCGAGGATGTCTTCTGTTGAGACCAGGGCCCACGGCGTGCGCGATGCATGCCGTGGGTACCCACTCTCGCGTTCGTGATACGGCACCAGTGTTCTCCAAGAACATCGATGCCGGTTCGTGAAGACGACCGGATTGTTCTTTTAGGCCAAGAACCAAGGGAGGGCGCCATGCCCATGCAATTGACAATCGGGTGCGAACTCGAAGGGTTTGCACTTGGACCCGAACACGAGCTACTCGATACACTTGTTGCGCTCGGCGGAGAAACAATCACCACGGGTAACCCGTTCGAGATGATCACCCCCGACATGGGGCGTTCGTCTATAGAATTTGTTACTGGCGTTTGCTCAAGCAGTGCAGAAATCCGCGCCTCATTTGAGCGACTGTGGGCGAGGTTGCCGGCGAACATTCGTCCTGCCTTCGTCTCAACGATGGGCGAACCCGTTCGTGTATCGAAGAAGTCGCGAGCAAAGGCGATGATTCGAGCACTATCTCACGATTACTCTGGGGGTGCGCGAGGCGTGTGCAAAGTGGCACCCTGGGCGTCGACGCAATACCACATTGGTCTCGGCGAGAGACTCATGACCGATGAGGGAATATTTTTCCTCGACCTCCTCAACAACATCGCACCGTATGCTCGGGAGGCGGTTATCAATCGCTATGGTGTGCGAGGTGACGATGAGCACTTCATGTGCTGGCAGGGATGGGGACGCCCTGAACGCGTTCCTGCACCACGCTGGTTCCAGACACCGCAGGTGCTCCAGCTGTTTGTGAGAGATATTCCCAAACTGGTGACGAAGCGCAACGGGGAGTGGGTCGTCGACAATACGTCGCCATCACGCATCGGTGACCCTGAAAGTGAGGGGACTCTCTGGTGGGCGGCTCGTCCTCGAACATTTGGGATTGAGTCGACGGTCGAGTGGCGGCTTTTCCCATCTCTTGAGCCGGAGCAGGCCGCCGATCTTGCCGCTGATGTCCTTTCTCTCGCGGGAAAATTCTGGTCGGTCATCGACCAGAATCCGGGCGTGACCTGGAAGGCGCCAGGTTCGCGGGCGTGGATGTATCGGTGCTTGCTCGATTCGCCGCTTGTTCCCCCTCGGCCGCTTAATAGTGACGAGTGGTGGACACGTTACCGCTCCTAAATCTTCGTGAAGAGGGCACTGCTTGCGCCGTGCCCTCTTACTACTTTTCAAATACTTTCTTTCGATTATGATGCATCTACTGCTTATACCATGAAAAAAATTCTCATCATCCAATCGCGCAAAGATGTCGAGAGGCAGGCTGCCGAGCGCGCGGCATATGAGCGCGCGGTCGGCGGACGCGCCGCGTTCACGTTCGTCTCGACGCTCGACATCGAACAGACATGGGACACCCCGGCAGATATTGTGCGTGGATACGATGCCGTCATCATCGGCGGCTCAAGCGACTTTTTCCTCCATGGCGGCAAGGATGAAGGTGATGAGACTCGCGTTGGCGCGCGCGAGGTACTCAATCGTGTCCGCTATCTCGTCGAGTATCTCGTCGAACGGCAGGTGCCGACGCTCGGTATCTGCTTTGGACATCAGCTCATTGCAGAGGTGTTTGGAGGTGCGGTGACACATGATCATATCCAGAAGAAAGCCGGGACCCACCATGTCGCTCTGACACCCGCAGGGATGGATGATTTGCTTTTCGGCGACCTTGCCCCCGGCTTCGACGCGCAGTATGCGCATCGGGATAGTGTTACGCGCCCGCCACTTGGCGCGGCGGTGCTCGCAGAGGGGGAGGCGTGTCGTTTCGCCGCGCTTCGTTATGGACAATCTTGCTACACGTTCCAATTTCACCCGGAGCTCATTGCCGCTGATTTACTTGAGCAGCCCGAGGCTCTAGCCCTGTACATGAAAGAGGGGGAGACGGTTGCCGAGATTGTGCGAGAGACCCCAGACGCGGCCATACTCATTGGTCGTTTCCTGGGGCGTCTCGTCCCGTGAGGGTATTGCGCTTGAGTCGCAGGATGGGTATAACATCGGCAGTAGCCGTACCTTGATTCAAAAACGAAGAGGTGACCCGTGTTACAAACACATGTTTCAGCATTCTGTGAGCGAAAGCTCTCTGCGAGGCTCGAGCGGGCAGGCGTCGTGCTCAATGGGACGGGCCAGCTCGACCCGCGTGTACACGACCCGCGGGCTTACAAAAAGATCATATTGCATGGCTCGCTCGGTGCGGGAGAAGCATACATGGATGGGTGGTGGACCGTGCCAGACTTGGCGGGCATGTTGTGCAAGCTGTTCCGTTCTCGTGAAGCCGACAATTTTCACGAGTTCTGGTCCTCGCTCCGCTCAATTCGCGGCCTGCTCACGAACCTGCAATCGTCGAGACGCTCTTGGATCGTTGCCCGCAAACACTACGACCTGGGGAACGAGTTCTATCGCCGTTGGCTCGATCCGACCATGGCCTATACATGTGGGTATTGGTCTGACGGAGTCGAGACACTCGAGCAAGCCCAAGTAGCAAAATACGACATCGTCTGTCGCAAGTTGGGACTCAAGCCTGGGGAGCGGGTGCTCGATATCGGCAGCGGGTGGGGCGGTTTTGCTCGCCATGCTGCCAAGCAGTACGGAGTGCGCGTCGTCGGCGTGTCGCTTTCGGTGGAACAGAATCGATATGCGCAAGAGGAGCGCAGGGGATTGCCCATCGAGATTCGTACCATGGATTATCGCGACGTAAACGATGGCCCGTACGATGCGATCGTTTCCATCGGCATGTTCGAGGCAGTCGGCCATCGCAACTATCGCGTGTTTATGCAGCGGGTTCACGACTTGCTGAAACCAGGCGGGCTCGCGCTTCTGCATACCATTGGCACGACCGGCGAGAGGTCGACGATAGATCCCTGGTTCCACCGCTATATCTTCCCGAATGGCGAATTGCCGTGTCGGTGGGATATCATTCGAGCGACATGGGAACTACTCCACCGGCTCGACTTCCAGGAGTTTCCGCCCGAATACTACGCGCGGACACTCCAGGCATGGCATGATCGTTTCGTCGAGGGACGACGCGCTATACGCAGGCTCGGCACTCAATACGACGATCGTTTCTTCAGGATGTGGGAGTACTATCTCCTCGCGATGGTTGCTGCATTCGCCGAACGACGCAACGTTCTCTGGCAACTTGTCTATTGCCGAGAAGGGGACCAGGGCACGTTTGCGCACTACCTCCCCATCCGATAAGGGCGAGGGGCGAAAAGAGGACAATGGAGGCCTGGACGGGATGTCCGGGCCTCTTCCATTGATGCGCCCCCTACAACCTGTTGACACAGGAAGCGCCGCGCGGTAGACTCTCCCCACTTCCGCGGTTGGCTGAAAACCCCATTTTCGGCCCTTCGAAAGCCCTCTGATGCACTAGGCAGGGGATGGCTTGGCCTTAGAAGTGGACCTTCACATACGAATATACGAAACGAAAAAGAAGTAGCAAAAGTAAGAAACACACAAACGCAACCAAAAATGCAAAGTCCTCGAGACCCGTAACGGGTTTCGAGAATAGTGAAATTAAACAGATCAAGAGAATCTACATTCTTTTGTTCCGTCCATCCTATTGAGAAAAGTCGCATGGAAGCGAGCGAGAGCAGGGCTCTCGTTTCCCCCATGTGCAATCGAGCAATCGAATCTCAAAAATGATTTTTGACTTTTACCGTGGCTAGTGAGGAGCGACATGAAAGCTTGCTTTCATGTCGTCCGAGCGACGACACGGAAAAAATGACGACGTCATTTTTACTGA
>CAZQNX010000070.1:0-4555 GCA_964595025.1 uncultured Candidatus Saccharibacteria bacterium
TTGGTTCCGAGGCGATTGCAGGATCAATCAACGGCGACGGGAGCTTACAGATCCGTATTGAAAGAACAGGAGAAAAGACATTTCTCGCCGGCGTTATGCGGCTTGTTGCTGAAGCAGAGAGTTCAAAATCAAAGCTGCAGTTACTCTCTGACCGGGCCGCTTATTACCTGACACTGCTTGCGGTCACCGCTGGAGCGGTGACGTTCGTCGTCTGGATTTCGCTCGGTCAGGGGTTCAATTTTGCAAATGAGCGGCTCGTCGCCGTTTTAGTCATCGCCTGTCCGCATGCGCTTGGCCTCGCTATTCCGTTGGTGGCTTCGATCTCCACGAACATGGCGGCAAAGAGCGGCTTCTTCGTCAAGCGAAGACTTGCCCTGGAGGCCGCCCGTAACGTGACGACAGTGCTATTCGATAAGACTGGGACACTAACTAAAGGATCATTCGGTGTGACGTCTGTCACCTCTGAAGAAGTGCTGGCGCTTGCGGCCGCAGTCGAGGCGCAGTCGGAGCATCCCATCGGTAAGGCGGTTGTCCGGGAAGCGAATGCGCGCGGTCTTGAAATACAACCGGCAGAAGATTTTAAGCGCATTGCTGGCTTTGGTGCTGAAGCGACCGTCGCTGGGCGGCGGGTATTTGTTGGCCACCGCGGCGGTTCAGACATTGTCGTAGAAACCGATGGCTCGCGGATCGGCACAATTGCGGTTGCCGATATCATTCGTCCCGAAGCAAAAGAGGCGGTTGATGCGCTGAAACAGATGGGAATTTCAGTTGCGATGATAACTGGCGATTCAAAGGAGGTCGCTGAATCGGTTGCTAAGGAACTCGGTATTGAGGAGTATTTTGCGCGGGTCAAACCGGAAGAGAAGTCAGAAAAGGTAAAGCTCTTGCAATCGAGGGGCACGAAAGTAGCAATGGTTGGCGACGGCGTGAATGACGCTCCCGCGCTCACCCAAGCCGATCTTGGGGTGGCAATTGGTGCCGGGACGAACGTCGCTATCGAATCCGCCGGAATAATTCTCGTGAAAAACGACCCGAGGGACATCCCGAAGATCATCAACTTGTCGCGGATGACGTATTCAAAAATGATTCAAAACCTTTTTTGGGCATCCGGGTACAATATTGTTGCGCTCCCGATTGCAGCAGGTGCGCTGTATATATACGGAATCATGTTGCAACCGGCGGTTGCAGCAGTATTCATGTCACTCTCGACGGTCATTGTTGCGATCAATGCAACGCTGCTTCGCAGAAATACTCTATGAAATCTCAGTTCTACACATTTCTTATATTGGTTGCATTCATTTCTGTAAGCGTATTCGGTCTGTACCTCTTTACTGCTCATGTTGGACACGAAGTGGATTGTCCCTTCAGTATAGGAGAAACCGCGCTTTGTGCTGCCCCCTTCGAACACCTCCAACACTGGCAGTCAGCGTTTACGGCTGTACTCGCGGAAATACTTGTTTTTGGTGTATTGATCCTCGCGTTCTTTACGCGACCAGATGTGTTCCGAGAAGGCGGTCACCAATATGTACGGTACCGATCATTGCATCGCTCTCCCGCGAGGCCGACATTACTGCAGGAACTGTTTGCGCAAGGGATCCTTAATCGAAAGGCACCATAGCGTTTTTAGAACTTATTCAGTAATTAGTCACAACTATGGAAAAGAACACAATACTTGTTGGAGGAGTACTGCTTCTATCGGGTATGTAATCGGAGGCCGAGAACCCGCGATGGGCAACCACATGATGCCGAACGGCTCCATGATGGATGACCGCTCGATGATGAGTCAAAACATTGACCAGCACTTCATCATGCAGATGATCCCGCACCACGAAGGCGCGATAGGCATGGCTAAAATCGCGCTGGAACGTTCAAAACGACCAGAAGTTATCGGGCTTGCAAATGGCATCATTAAGGCGCAGCAAAAAGAGATCAGCGATATGATGTCGTGGTACCAGACATGGTTCGGATCAGCGCCGCCCCACATGGAAGGAATGGCGCATATGGATGGTATGAGCGGCGATACGCGTGAGCTAGCATCAGTCTCGGCGGCAGAATTCGATCGTGAGTTCCTCACTCAGATGATTCCGCATCACGAAATGGCAATCATGATGGCAGAGATGCTGAAGGCTGGAACCGAACGCGCTGAAATGAAACAGCTCGCAGCGAATATCATCACCTCACAGTCCAACGAGATCACAACCATGCGCGGCTGGCTTAGAAGCTGGTACGGGGTGCAGTAGTATGCGCTGGCATATAGCAGGATGCGTCGTGCTTGCAGTAGTACTCGGCGCGGTCTTCTACGCAACGCGCGATAGTACGCCTGCAGACGATAGCCCCCTCGCTGCGGCGAACTCGTTCACTCACGCGCATGGGATGTCAGTCGATGTCGCAGACGCGACAAAGGTGTATATCGCAACGCATGAGGGTCTGTACGTGCTGCAGAATGACTCGGAACTGTTCCGAATCGGAAATGCAAGGGACGATCTCATGGGATTCAGTTCGCATCCGACAGACCCAAAAACGTTCTTCAGCAGCGGTCATCCAGCTCGAGGTGGAAACATCGGTTTCCAGAAAACGACTGATGGAGGCATTTCATGGCAGCGATTGTCGACAGGGCTTGGCGGTCCGGTGGACTTCCACGCTATGACGGTGAGCGCAGCGAACCCAGAGGTCGCGTATGGATTCTACGGAGGCAAGCTTCAACGCACTACAGATGGAGGAAAAAGCTGGCAGTACACAAAGGGTAGCGTTGCGCCGATCTCGCTCACCACTCACCCTGAGCGTCCCGAGGTCGTATATGCGGCGACACAGAGCGGCGTACAAGTAAGCCAAGACCAAGGCAACTCATGGAAGAGTCTCTCCACGCAACTCGAAGGAGGTGCTGTCAGTGTATTTGCGCTGAATCCGTCCGAACCAACGACAGCACTGGTCTTCTCGGAACGCATAAATGGGCTCGGCAGGAGCACCGATGGGGGCGTAACTTGGCAAAGAGTAAATGAATCGTTCGGCGGTCGACCTGTTCTGTACCTATCCTTCAGTAGGACGGAACCAGATATCGCGTATGCTCTGACCGATTCAAACAACGTGTACAAAAGCACGGATGGTGGAGGTTCGTGGGCACGCGTTCGCTAACCCATTTTCCCGCACAGAGCGGCGTTCATTGTCGCTCTGTGTTGGAAAAATGAGATACTAGTAACATAGCTTCATCGTATGAATTTCATCACTGAATTGTGGTCGATGCTCTACTACCTCATCGCTCAAGGGTTCGGATTGGTGCTCGCTGGAATCGCTGCACTGGTATTCCTCTATGTTGTCCTTCGCAAGCACCATTCGTTGCGCGATACACTGCTTCTGGGCGCATTTTTCGCGGGAGTAATGCTGTTCTTTTGGTTTCCCGTCGGAGTGACGAAAGATCTGCAGTATCCGTTTGGGCTAAAGACATACGGACCCGCTGACGGGCCTGCGCTGCCGCTGAAAAACATATTCTCGTTTTTCTCAAACCTCGATAAGTTTGAACGCGTTGCGGACATTGCTCGTGATCCGCTCGATGTTCCTTCGGCAAATCCAGAAACAGAACCGAAAGAGATGCATATCAATCTCACCTCCAAAGAAGTGCTGTCTGAAGTTGCTCCCGGCGTAGTTGTTAACTATTGGACATTCAACGGCACGGTGCCCGGCCCATTCCTTCGCGTCCGCGAAGGAGACACTATCGAGCTCACGCTCACGAATGATGCATCAAGCTTGCACATGCACTCGATCGATCTGCACGCAGTAACCGGCCCCGGTGGCGGCGCGACCGTTACTGATGTTATGCCAGGACAAAGCAAGACCCTTACGTTCAAGGCACTGAATCCGGGCCTCTATGTCTATCACTGTGCGCACCCCAATGTCGCCAACCACATGGCGCACGGCATGTATGGTCTCATCCTTGTGGAGCCGAAAGAAGGATTGCCGCCCGTCGATCGAGAACTCTATGTCATGCAAGGTGAACTCTACACTGCGGGCAGTCGAGGAACGAAAGGATTACAAGTAATCGACGCGGCAAAGATGCTCGACGGCAATCCGGAGTATGTGGTCTTTAATGGTCGCGTCGGCTCTATCTCAAAAGACCATGTGACGCTCAAGCAAGGCGAAAAGGTGCGGATGTATGTCGGTAATGGCGGCGTAAACCTCGTATCTTCGTTCCACCTCATCGGAGAAATATTCGATACCGTCTATCCCGAAGCGCAGATGGGCGGCAGTAACTTCCACAACGTGCAAACGACAGTGGTACCCGCAGGGGGCGCGGCGATAGTCGAATTTACCGCAGATGTTCCAGGCACGTACGTGTTGGTTGATCACGCGCTTGCGCGTATGGACAAGGGGGCGTGGGGAACAATCTCAATTCAAGGCACTGCACGACCCGAGATATTCGACGGAGACGCAAGCGGCGAGCATTCCGGACATTAAGTGGGATTGAGGGTTGCGCAAAAACCTCGGCATTGCGGGTCATGCCGATAAAAAGTTGTCACTGCGGAGAGGGAGAGATTCGAACTCTCGAGACCCTTGCGAGCCT
>CAZQNX010000071.1:0-4524 GCA_964595025.1 uncultured Candidatus Saccharibacteria bacterium
CCAGAAAGCCGAATGTGGCTGTCCCTGGCGGCACCGTATTCGTGCTGTACAAGAAATCGGCGTTCGTGTCGGCCGTCGCCGTACCGAGTTCGCGGCCATCGAGGAGTATCGAGACGATACTCCCCGGGAATGCCTTGCCGCGGAGCACGACGCGCGTCTCTTTGTCGGCACCGATGCCGCCGGGAGACGCGTTCGGCACGAACGGTGTCGCGCCGACTGTCGGCGCGCCTTGCGGCGCCGAGGAAGGCACTGCCTGGCAGAGTGGCGTACAGAGGTCTCCCGTGGCGTTATTGCCGTCATCACACTGCTCGCCGAAACGCACCTGCAGCGTGCCGTCGCCACAGTAGGGGCCGTACGCGAAGCAATCGGGCGCACAAGTGCGATCCGCCGTCGACGATGCATAGAGGCCGAGATTGTTCCCCGTTCCGTTGTCGCACACTTCGCCAGGACCGACGAGACCATCGTTACAGATAGTGATGACGACATGTGTCGAGACATCCGTCGCATCGAGTCGCCGCAACCCTACTGCCGCCCAGACGACGAGCAACACAGCAAGAGCGAGTGCCCCCGCCACGAGAAGTGGCTGATGGCGCTCGCCGACTCGCTCGACATCACTCACGCGAGGATACTCCATACGAAGCGCGCATCCGCCGTCTGCGCACGACGAGCGCGATGATGATGAGTAGGATCACGATGAGTGGCAGCGCGATCACGAGTGCGACTTTGAGCTTATCGACGAGATTGAGACCATCGAATCCGTACCCTTCGTATCCAGGCACCGCCCCGAGTGCTGAAACGCTCAAAGTAATCTCACTCTGCTCGGCGATGTCGGCATTCTTGAAGATAGTGTATTTGGCGAGATAGCGTCCGGCAGGAACGCGCGTAGGCAACTCGGCGACGACCTCCTTCACGGCGAAGGGTGCCACGGTTTCGATACGATTCGTGTTCTCAATCGTTTCCAAGAGTGTCGCTTTGTCCATATCGTAAATATCCATGCGCACCTTGGTCGGACCAAACTCGGTGTTACCGGTATTCTCCACCGTCATGAAGAAGCGAATCTTCCCTGGGAAGTATAAACTCCACTTGCGATACCCTTCTTCGAGGTCGATGAGGCGGATGCGGCGGATATCGAAATCGTAGATCTTATCGACGACAGTGACCGACACATCGATCTGCGCGCCAAGCGCGATAGAGACGCCCCCGCCCTGCGAGACCTCCGCCGACGAGGTGCGTACGCGTATGGCACCTGTGTAGACTTTGTACTCTGCATCCTGCGGCACGCGCACCGTAACAACGATGGGCATCTGGGTCGTGCCTTTCGGCATGATGAATTCGGCCCCTTGGTCGATCTCAAACCAGGATTCGATGCCGGGTATATTCTTCGTAATCTGCACCTTGAGGTCGTCGACCGGGTCGGAGCGAACAAGCGTGATCCGCTGCTCGAAGACAGCTCCACGGGTCAGGCGTTCGTTCTGGACATACGGAGGTGTGATACCAAAGCCCGCATGAGCGATTCCGGCCTGTCCGAAAAGTGCAGCCACAAAGACGAGGGCGGCAAGTATGCGCACGAATACTGGTCGTTCTAGTGTATGTCTCGCGTATATCGTGCGTCGGTAGTTCATGTGAGAAGAGCGCGACCACCACAGCGTGCGCGCAAGACAGGACTACCAGAACGCTATCGGACTCTTCTTAGCGGTAATGGTGTCCTGTCCGCGGTAATCACCAGCAACGGTGAGCGTGTTTGGAATCTTGATACCCCAGTAGGTATCCTTCTGTTGCGGTGTCGCCGTCGCCGTCGTCTTGGGGATATTGATCGAGAGTGAGGTAGGACTCGTAGATCCGGTAAGCGCATACGCGAGCGAGGCGGTGTAGGCGACGGATGAGGTGGCCACCTTCTGGTTGCCGATGGTAATATCGTTCGTCGCGCTAATGCCGTTCGTATCGCACGAATCAGGTGCGCTCCAGGTCGTACACATGGTATCGCCATAGATGTCCTGATCAAGACCGATGTTCCCTATCGCAAGCATGTTGGTCGTCGTCGAGAGTGGATCGTTCTGATCGCCCGGCTGGAGGGCGCCGAAATACACGCTCGTGCTCGGCACGTCGAACGCGAGAAAACTCACGACATCATTGCTTCCGGTCGTCGATTCGGCGATGGGGCTCAAGAGACCGTCGTCATCGGTCACCTGCACCGAACCTTTCCAGTTCTCGGCAGTCCAGGGGGTCGATGTATCGGTCGGATCGGCGTTGTACCAGAAGGAGTAGGTGCACGTCCAGGTGGCGCTCGTGTCGGTAGCGCCCGAGCATGTACCTCCGTCCTGGGTGCAGACGAAGTTGGTGTAGGGCGAAGCACTTGGGTAGCAGCTGTTCGAATTATAGTGAGCAGATGTCTGGCACGAGGCCTGTCCGACGCCGGAACGGTACACGCTCGTCGTCGCGACATCTATCTCGCGGGTGCTCGCCGAATTGAGACAGCTATTATCGTCGCTCACCTGGAACTGCACATAGAAAGGGCCGGAGGTCGCAGCCGGATTGAAGAGCGTGAGATTGGTGCCGGTGCGCGGATCCACAAGACTCACCGTGGCAGCGCTCACCGAGGGAGCGACGTTGTTCACTACGAAAGAGGAGTTTGAGCCCTGGCGTGTCGAGGTGGCTCCGAGACCGAACGCATCGACGACATATACGAACGCGCTGTATGTATTATCCTGGAACGGGATGCTGATCGTGGTCGAGGTCGCAGGGTTTGATGCCTGGAGCGTGCTCGTCGCCCAGGTACCACCCACCCCGCACGCACCCGTCGTCGCAGAAAAATCGGCCGCCTTACAGACGAGGAGCCGCACGGTGTTGGTCGTGAGCGTATCGGTATCGAGCGCTGCGGTAGTCCATGTTATGACCGCGCCCGGGTTCACCGGACCGTCATTCGATACGGTATTGAAGACCGGCGGATGATTGACGATAAACGGCGATGCAGTACTGCCTGTCCCCTGTTTAGCGGTCGCATTACACTGGGCCAGCGAGCCGTTGCCATCGCAGATCCATGCAAACCATGCATTCGATTCAGGGAAGGCTTCGAGTGTCGTCGTCGCGGCCCGTGCCTGCGAGCCACTTGCCGTCGAGGGAGACAAGGCCCAGGTGTTTGAGATGCCGCCGTTGCAAGTAGGCGCTGCCCCCGAATTCGCGGTCGGCGCGCTGCCTGTCTTGCAGATGAGGAGGTAGTAGTTTTCCCCATTCGAATCAGTGCCGGTAGCGATCCACTGGCTGCTCGTGCCTACGTTTGTCGGGATGGTCGTCGACGATTCGTACTCTTCTTGCGCATCGGTCGTCCAGACAGGTGGCGTGTTCAAGACGCGTACCGACGTGATGACGTCGTCGGCACTTACTGTCGGAACACGGAATTCGAGTGACACGACCGAGAACACCACGAGGAACAGGGCGCTTCCGACGACGGAGACGAGCGTCACCCTCCCCGCGCGAGTATCGATGTCCGAAAACGCATGGACGTAGGAAGTGCGTGCACGTGACAAGATGCGACGGAAATCACCCACGCTATACATAGGGGCATAGTACCACCGAGACTCCTGTTTTTTGGCGCAGAATGTGGATAACCGACGTGAAAGAACGTCGGGAGGCCACCAAAAGACTACTTATAGCGTATGGCGTCGAGCGGGTTTATCTTGGCTGCACGGCGCGCCGGGAAAAGCCCGGTAATGAACCCGACAACCCCCGAGAAGGTGGCGATAAAGAGGAGGAACAGGAGGGGGTACCGGAAGATGCGCACGGCCTCACCACCAAACTTGCCCGCGACGACGCTAAGAAACCCATTGGCTATCTCCCCTATCCCCACCCCTAGCAGGATGCCGACGATACCACCCAAAAGGCCCACGATGACAGCTTCGGCCACGAAAAGCACGACGATGTCGAGTGACGAGGCTCCGATAGTGCGCATGACACCAATCTCGGCCGTGCGCTCAAGCAGGGTGACAGTCATCGTATTGAACATGCCGATCGCCGAAACGGTGAGCGCGATACCGCCAAAGACAGCGAGAACGGCCTGGATGCCCTGGAAGATCTTGTTCGCCTGATCGACCGTCTTCGAGAGCGCTGTTACCGTAAAACCCTGCGCAATGATCGCGTCTTGCATCGGCACGAGATTCTCACCCTCTTTCACGCGCACCTGCACGCGCTCGTACGAAGGGATAGAGAAGCGCGAGGTGAATTCCTCGAGCGTGACAATGGCGGCGAGCGTCCCCTCGTCGGCAGAAACGCCCTTGATGCGATACTCCTTCTCTATAGGCACTTCCGTCTGCGCATCGCTCCCCTCTTGCGGCACGAGCACGCGAAACTTGAGCGTCTTCCCAATCGCGTCTTGTGGGTCCTCAACACCATAGAGCTTGAGGAGTGCCGCGGTGATGATGACGGCATCCCTGTCTTGTGTGGCCGTCTTCTCGGAAAAAAGTTCGCCCGCGACCGCCTTGCCGCCAGTATACAAGAAGTACGATGGTTTCAGGCCCTGCAGGTTTGCGT
>CAZQNX010000072.1:0-4476 GCA_964595025.1 uncultured Candidatus Saccharibacteria bacterium
TCACCCCAGTCTTCTCCTTTCCCTCTTGGCGCTCCAAATCACTCTTACGCTTCGTAGCGGCGATATATTCACGGACCTCCTCCGCATTTGTGAAGGTCTGACCTTCACAAAGCGACTGGACGAGCGGGTGTTCGGGGGCGAGAACGAGGTAGGTGGCACCAAAGAGCGTGTCGGGGCGAGTGGTAAACACGCGGACAGAAGGTATGGCTGCAGCGAGCACATCCGGCTCTTTCTCGGCATTGAAATGGGATTGCTGTGCAATGCGTTTTGTGAGAGGTATGCCGAGAAGCTCGGAGAATGCCTCGCCGTCAGTCATCGGCACCACATGATCCTTCTCATCGTAGAGAAGAGCGATATCGGGACAGTTGCGCAGTATGGCGTCGGCGATAAAACCCTTGTTGCAGGCGGCCTCTACGGTCGGTCTGCGTTTTCCATCGAGAAATGTTCCAGAAAATGGCGTGCCTACGAGAAGGAGGCGACCGATGGTGTGTCCGCTCTCGAGTAAGCGTAATGCGACAATCCCTCCAAACGAATGCCCGATAATGGCTGTGTGTTTATCCAAGGTGCAGTGCTGGACGACGTGCGCTACCTGTTCTTCGTCTATGGGCGTGTTGGTGTTTGGTAAATCTGGTACCTGAACCTCGTACCCAATATTTTCAAGTCGTGCTTTGAGCCACTGCACCGTATTCGATTGCGAAGAGCCTCCTTTGCCATGCAACAACACGAACCGCTTTATCTTGTTGCTCGACAGTGCAAGTGGAAAATCTATTTCCGCCCCCTCGCTCCTCCCTATCCAATTCTTCTGCGAGTCTTTTATCTGTTGCGGCCAGTCGAGTGTGTCGAGGTCGTCGACGAGCCTATCAGCATAATCGGTAATACGCAGATTCCACTGCAACATGTTACGCTGCTCTACTGCTGTGCCGCAGCGCTCGCATGCGCCGCTCACGACCTGCTCATTGGCAAGGACGGTCTGGCACGAGGGGCACCAATTCGCGGGCGTTTCCTTGCGGTACGCGAGACCCTTCTTGAAGAATTGCGTAAACATCCACTGCGTCCAGCGGTAATACTGCGGATCGATCGTCTGCACTTCGCGCGACCAATCGAACGACGCGCCCATGCTCGCGAGCTGCCCTTTCATGTACTTGATGTTCCCGAGCGTCCACTGGCGCGGATCCAGCCCCCGCTTGATCGCGGCATTCTCTGCGGGCAGTCCGAATGCGTCGAAGCCTATCGGGTACAGCACATTCTTCCCCTGCATGCGCAGCGTGCGCACCAAGATATCGGGCATGGCGAATGCATACCAATGGCCCACATGCAGATTGCCCGAAGGGTACGGGAACTCGGTGAGGATATAGTGGTTCTTTTTTCCCTTTACGCTGTCGCGGGTCTTGGCGAGGCCTTTTTTTGCCCAGTCTTTCTGCCACTTTTTCTCGATCTTGGTGTGGTCGTAGCGCTTCATGGGAGAAGCGTATCATATGCGCCCTACTTCTTGTAGGGTGGATATTTGTCGGGGTCTATGGTGCGCTCGAAGCACTGCTCGCCTGCTCCGTGCTGCCATGAGTGCTCGGAGAGATCGGTCATGATACTCGGGTATGTGGGACGTGAAGGCATCTTATCGGCGGAGTAGGGAGACTTTTCCTGCGTCTCTGCATTGAAGGTCGCGCAGAGCTTGAAGGTGCGGGGCGCCTTCACGATCTCGTAGACGTACGACTCACCCGTCTGCACATCGCGCGGTGCCGTGAAGCCGCCGAGCGGATCTTCCATTTCGGCCAGGGTCTGCGGCAAGCGCTCCTTCGTCTGCCAGAAATTGACGACCTGATACTGAATATTCTCCAGGTCGCTTACCTTCTGATCGTCGAAGCGGTACAGGCGCACCTGCGCAGGCGAGCCCATGATGAAGAATCCCGAGACGATGGATGCGATGACGACTGCGAAGGCCCCCCATCCGACCATCCGCGCATAGTGCGGATTCGCCGTCCAGTAGCCTTTGATGTCGGCCAAGAAGTGCATAAAGAAACCTCCCGCGACGAGGAGCACGACGCCGACCTTGAGTGCGAAACGAGCCGAAAGATCGCCGCCGAGGAAGTAATTGATGAGCGTAATGAGATCGATCACCACCGCTGCTGCCGCGAGAAACACAGTAAGCACGAGCGCCCAGCGGCGTATCCATATCTCTCCGCGCGTGGCATCCGTCTCGATACCCTTGCGGATGAGGCGCATCAGGAAGAGCGCAAGCGGAAAGAGGACGACGAGCGCGGCAATAGAGGCGCGCATGTCAGACGAGTACGGATCAACATAGTACTCAAGTGGGTCTGGAAATGTGTAGTCGATGTACGAGAACAAGAGCGAGACGAAGGTGAATACGCTGATATAGAGTGAGAGCATTGCTCCTGCCCAGAGGAAGAAATCCTTGGGGGTGATTGTGGGGTGGTTCATATGTAGTCACTATAGCGCCCTTCCGAAAGCGTGCAATCCCTACCATCCGAATTGTTTCCCTACCTCTTCAGCTGTTTCGCGCTTGCGAATCACTTTTATCTCGCCATTCACGGCCATGAGCTTGAGCGGAGATGAGAGCAGGCAGTGGTGCGATGCGAGCGAATCTTGGTAGGCGCCCGTATCGAAGAACGCGATACACAGATCCTCGCAGTCTTGCAGGCGCGGGAGGGCGACAGATGAACCGCCGTTCGTATATTTATCGTCGCTGTCGCACGAGCTTCCTGCAAGCCAGACGTGATCGTATCTCGGGTGGCGCATGTGGTTGATGGGTGCAACGTGCCACTTTTGTTTTAGTGCCCAGGTGTCGATGAGGTCGTTCATGAAGCTGCCGTCGATCACATACCATTTGTTCCTACCCTTGTTCTGTGCATCTTTCTCGGCCAAAATCTTGTAGACGGTAATCTGCGCCGGGGCGACGATGTATCTGCCCCACTCGACGATGAGATTTGGGTGCTTGATGCCAAGTGTGTCGGCATGTGCCTGCGCCGTCCTTACGATGCGCTGAATGAGGTTCTTGCCCGCGTAGAAGCGCTTGGATTTGTTGTAGGGCACACCAGCGCCTCCGCCCATATCGAGCGTATCGAGCCCAGGGTTCTTCTCCCTCATCTTCGCATAAAGCTCGAGTGCGCGCTTGAGCGGGAGGAGGAAACCGTCGATGCTCTCGATCTGGCTCGATATATGATAGTGCAGCGTCGAGAGATTACGAATCTTCCCGAGCGAGAGAAGCTCTTCTTCGGAAAAGCCGAAACGATTGAAGCGCTTGTCCCAGTGGGACTTTACCTTCACAGAAAGATCGACGCGGATGCCGATCTCCCCGTTGAACTTTTGCATGCGCTCAAGTTCGACATAATCCTCGACGATAGGAACGACGATCAGTCCCTTGCCGCGGAGCTCCTCGATGAGGCTCATATAGCGGTCGGTCTTGGGACCGTTGCACATAACGCGAATGCGGCTGTTGAACCTGTCTTGCTCGATCATGCGCTTTACGAGGAAGAGCTCATTTGCTGATGCCACTTCGAGATTCGCCCCCTCGGCAACGATGGGAAGCACAAATTCCTTGTTCTGATTTACCTTCATCGGGTAGTGATAGAAGAACTTGCCTTTGTAGCCCAAAACCTTGATATAGGCATTGAACGTCTCAATGAGGTCGCGTACGCGATTCTCGACGACTGCGGGGAAAAGTATCTCGGTCGAGGTGCCGTACTTCTTGATGATCTTGGCGATATTGTACTGGTAGTTCCCTTCGCGGGCGATGAGCTGGCCCTCGGGATTAATGTCGAACATCCCCGTGTTGCACTCGTCGAGTCCGATGCGCCAGAATTTACGAAACCCGTTCCTCTTCTGTTGTGATGCTTTCATGCGCGGCGGCAGTTTGGGGCCACTATAGCCCAGAAAAGACTTGTATGCACGGCTCGATACTGTACGCTCGCGGGCAGGATGAACGCAACAGGGGACATAGGACATGACCACATCCCCTGCATTTACTCGAATCGAGCGTGCGGAGGTCGGCTTCTGCACCGAGCAGCCGAATCCGCCCTTTTCGGTGGTAAGGCTTGCGACGTTCTACGCATGCCAATGCCCGGCCGACTGGCTTGAGGGACGAAACGCGCTCGACATGATGCTCCGGGTCAAGGGGGAGGCAGCATGGGCCGTGCTTTACGGTGACCGGCGAACATCATAATCTCTACGGCATTACGCGGGAGGAGATGCTGAAGAATGGGTGGACCATCAACGTCACATGCGCCCAATCCGGCATGTCTCTCGATGCGTGGCACATTTGGCGTACGGTGGATATCCTGGTGTCATGAGGAGGGTGCCTTGATTCCCCATACCTCGATGCCTTGCATCCGGTGAAGTTCCTTAGGAACGTCTTCGCCGAAGCGCATGAACAGACCCTGAAGCAGACCTGTGTGGAATTGGGGCTGCGGTACGAGATTCGCTTCTTGGAGGTAGGCAATCTGGCCATGCTGCAAAACTATG
>CAZQNX010000073.1:0-4450 GCA_964595025.1 uncultured Candidatus Saccharibacteria bacterium
CCGGAGGAAGTCCGTGGCCCAAAGATCTACCTAGCCGGGCCGAGGGGATAGACTCCCTCGGCCCGTCCCTTTATTCCTATCATGTCGCACAATATATCTTTTGCGACATCACCCTAGGGTGATGTCGCAAAAGACACTTCGTAACTCCGTCGCCAATACCACTTTTGAATCCTTCCTGCCCTTTGGTGATTCTGCATTTGGGAGTTCTTGTGCACCACACGCACCAGAAGGCTCCGGCGCGGCTCTTATACGTTATAATTCCCTCATGACTCGTAAATCAACGATTTCAAGCCGTATCTCGGCAATCCTAGTCCCCCACGAACGAGAGCTTTTCGATCATCTCGGCACCCCAGATGCCATACAGGAGTATCTTGATGGACTCTCCATCAATTTTGAGGACACAGGAGAGACATATCTCTCGCCGCGCCGCGTTATGAAGGAACAGCGGGCCCATTGCTTCGAAGGCGCTGTCTTTGCGGCTGCGGTCATGGCATACCACGGGCTGCGCCCGCTTCTGATGGATTTTCAGACCGTTCCCGAGGACACCGACCACGTCGTCGCACTCTTCAAGCAGCGCGGACGCTGGGGCGCCATCAGCAAGACCAACCATGCTGTCTTGCGGTACCGAGACCCGGTGTATGTGTCACCGCGCGAGCTCGCGATGTCGTACTTTCACGAATACTTTGCTAAGGACGGTCGGAAATCTCTCCGCACATATTCGGTGCCGTTCGATCTGTCGCGGTTCGCGCCCAGGCGCTGGGTTACTGCCGAAGAGGATCTCCATTGGCTTGCCGGAGAGCTCGATCATAGCCGCCATTATCCGACCGTGTCGCACAATATTTTTGCGAAACTGAAAAAGGCGCTCCCTGTCGAGATTGATGCATCATTCCACGTCGAGTGGACTGCCCAAGGAAAGCGTGCGCCGCGTGGCGCTAGAGATAATTCATCGGGTTGAGATATGCCGAAAGCGGCGCGATAGGCATTGTCGCGTTTGCGCACGCGCTCTTTGAGTTCGTCGCATCGCCGAGCTTCATCACTTGCGTGGCCGACGAGACATAGACGCCGAAGTGCAGATGCGGGCCGGTCGCGTAGCCGGTCTCGCCACTGTAGCCGATGAGTTGGCCTGTTGAGACTTCTTGTCCGGCCGAGACGGCAAACTGTGAGAGGTGTGCGTAGAGTGTCGAGAGTCCATTGCCGTGCTTTATCAGCACCCATTTGCCGAATGAGTAACAGCCGCGCACCGCATCCGTGTTCCCTGTTCCCATGACTGTTCCCGAAAGCGCCGCTTTGAGCGGCGTGCCATTCGGGACACCGATGTCGATACCGTTGTGGCCCTTGCCATTGTAGGCGCCGCTCTTCGCAAACGCGGTGTTTCCGAAGTATTGTGTCACGCGGACGCTGTCGGTCGGCCAACGCAAGACGCCTTTGCCGGCAGGCGTGATTGCCGAGGGGTTCACCGCGACAGCGAGTTTCGATTTGAGGTCGGTCAGCGCATTCTCAAAGCTCGCCTGCTGCGCCTTCTTCGCTTTGAGTATCTTCTGGTACTCGGCCTCCTGCGAACGCGTCTGCGAAAGGAGCTCATTCTGCGAGAGCTTCGTCGCGTTGAGCGAGCCTTGCTGTGCAACGAGCGTTGTCTTCTGCTTCACGAGTTCGGCGCGCTTGGCTTCTGTCGCGGCCTTCGATGCGGCGAGGCGTTTTTTCTCGGCAGCGAGGACGTCGATGCGCGACGTGAGCGCTTCCTGGAAGCTCGCAGCCGCATCGAGCACGCGCCAGGTATCCGCGAGTGTCTCTTCGTCGAGCGTCTGTTCAAGGAGTGAGCGATCGTCCTCTTCGGCGACGGCGCGCATCATCGTCGCCATCGCTGCTTTTTGTCGCGCGATGAGCGTCTCGCGGTCGGCGATGTCGCCCGCGAGTTCGCGTATCTCGAGCTCGGTCGCACCTATCTTACTCT
Source organism: uncultured Candidatus Saccharibacteria bacterium (assembly GCA_964595025.1). GTDB lineage: Bacteria > Patescibacteriota > Minisyncoccia > Phycocordibacterales > UBA2100 > UBA10103. Next base: position 1,952 of record CAZQNX010000073.1, read on the forward strand.
TTGTCACCTCGATGCTTGCCGTCGTCTTCTTGATCGTGATGTTGAGCGTCGAGATGGCGTTTTGGAGTGTCTTCTTCTTGCCGCCGATCACGACGAGATCTTTCTCATACTGGGCAATCTCTTTATCGAGTCGGTCGATCTTCGCGTTGTGTTCATCGATCTCGGTGCGCAGCTCGTCTGCCGTCTGCGCAAAGAGCAGGACAGGCATCGCGATCATGAGCCATACGGTGAGGAGCGTTGCGCGCATAGGCTTACGCGGCAAGAACCGCATCGATACGCGCGAGGGTTTCGTCCTTGCCCACGATGGCGGCGACAGTGAAAGGATCGGGGGATTTGTCGAGGCCGGTGAGTGCGACGCGCAGGGGCCAGAGGACGCTCCCCCTTCCCTTCTCTGTCGCATAATCCCAGAGAGCCGACTTGAGCGACGATGCATCGAATGCATCAGATGCGGCGAGTACCGAGCGCGCGTGCGCGAGATGCTCCCGTGTCTCTTCTTCGGTCGCATCCTTCCACACGATGTCGGACAGCTTTTTCTGCGGCGTGCGCGAGACCCACCCATATTCCGCGTCCCACGACGCTTTCAGTTCAGACACGAGCACGGTGCGTTCGCGGAGTGTGGGCACGAGGAGCGCGAGGCGTTCATGCGGCATATCTGCGGGAATAGCCGGACGTACATAGGCGATAAATTGCTCGTCGCTCATGCGCGCCAAGTGCTCTTTTTGGAACCAGCGGAGCTTGTCTTCGTTGAAGACGCCGCCATGCGTGTGGATGCCCGAGAGGTCGAATGCCGCGATGAGCTCGTCGCGTGTGAATATTTCTTGTTCGCCACCCGGGTTCCAGCCGATGAGTGCGAGGAAATTGATCATCGCTTCGGGCAGGTAGCCCTCGGCGCGGTATTCAAGGATGTCTTTGGCTCCGTCGCGCTTACCGAGTTTCTTGGTCTTGTCTTCGCGGAGTATCGGCGGAAGTGTCACGAAGATGGGCGGCGTCATATCGAGTGCTTCGTAGAGCGAGAGGAATTTCGGCGTCGACGAGATGAATTCGTCGGCGCGCATAATGTGCGTCACGCCCATGTGATGGTCGTCGATGATGTGGGCGAAATTATAGGTCGGGTAGCCATCGGATTTGAGGAGGATGAAATCATCGAGCGCTTCCTCGCCCGCCTCCAATGCGCCGCGTACCGCATCCTGCCAGCGACTGCGCTTTACCTCAGGTACCTTGAATCGCAGTGGGCGCGAGCCGTCCCATGCACCGAATTCTTTCGGGCGGTGTTCGCGGAAGAGAAATGGTCGCTTGTTGGCATGTGCGGCACGACGGAACGCGTCGATCTCCTCGGCGCTATACGGATCGGGGTATGCGAGGTTCTTGTCGATGAGCGCCTGGGCCGCTGCACGGTAGGTATCGAGCCGCTCTGATTGGATGCACGAACCGAAGGGCGTCTGTGTATCGGGTCCATAATCCCACTCGATGCCGAGCCAGCGCAGGGTTTCCATGATGTGCTCGATAGAGCCCGGCACTTCGCGCTCTTTGTCGGTGTCCTCGATACGCAGGATGAAAGTACCGCTATGCTTGCGTGCCCAGGCCCACGCGTAGAGCGCCGTGCGCACGCCGCCTATGTGCATGAAGCCCGTCGGGCTCGGGGCGAATCGGGTGACCACTGGTGCAGCGTGCTGTTCCATATGCATGACTATACGCTATCAGGCGGCTTCGTGCGAAAGCGCCACCTCGAGCAGGATTTCGGCTATTTTTTCGGCCGCGTCGGGGCGCGCAAATTTTTCTGCCGCCGTGTGCATGCGCTCTCGCAAAGGCGCATCCTGCATGAGACGGTCTATCTCGGCAGATAATACATGCGGCGAGAGATTCTGCTGTTCGATGACGATGCCGCCGCCAGCGCGCGCGTACGAGTAGGCGTTCTCTGTTTGATCGTGCGAGATATCGGGCGGTATCGGGATGAGGATGGCCGGAATTCCCCATGAGGCGATTTCGAAGATCGTGCCCGAACCGGCGCGCGAGAGAACGAGGCTCGAGATACCTGCCGACATGCGTATGGCGAGCGTGTTGAGGAGCCCGAAGACGCGGTAGCGTTCGAGATACGGCGAGCCCTTGAGCGAGACGGATGATATGCCCCGCACTTCTTCGAGATTCGCGGCACCTGCTTGGTGCACGATGTTGTACCGCGAGACGAGGTCTGGCAGCGCATCGAGTACGGTTTCATTTATGGCGCGCGAGCCCTGCGAGCCGCCGAGGATGAATATCGTCGGCACCGAAGGATCGAGCTTGAGGAATTCGTGCCCGCCTTCGCGCGCGAAGCCGCGGATCTCTTTGCGTATCGGGTGCCCGACGCGCGCCATGCGGTCGCGTATCTTTGCGGGGAAATTCCCCGCGGCATCCGGGTGTGCGACAGCGATCCACTTCGCAAATGTGGACGACCAGAGCGACACGCGCCCCGGCTTCGCATCAGCATCATAGATGACGACGGGTATCGTGAGGATGCGTGCT
>CAZQNX010000074.1:0-4427 GCA_964595025.1 uncultured Candidatus Saccharibacteria bacterium
TATACAGAAGCTTCGCAATGCGAGCGTCGACGAACTCCTGCGCGTCCACGGTATCGGCGATATCGTCGCGCAGGCGACGCATGCGTGGTTTGCCAAGAAGGCATATGCTGCCTACCTCGATCGGCTCCTCTCGCACCTCCATATCCGCGCTCCGCAGAAGGCGGCAGGGAAGACGCCTCTCGCTGGACAGACCTTCGTCTTTACGGGCACGCTCCAGACGATGAGCCGCGAAGACGCCGAGGCTCGCGTGCGCGCGCTCGGCGGCAAGGCAGCAGGCTCGGTCTCGGCGAAAACCTCCTATGTCGTCGCTGGCACTGAAGCCGGCTCCAAGCTCGAGAAGGCGCGGGAATTAGGAGTGAGGATTTTGTCAGAAGCGGAGTTTGCGCGTATGGTACAAACGTAGCTTGTCGGGCCGCAAATGCGGCCCATTGACTCTCTCTCTTTCATGGCAATATTTTTGCGCCGTGCCGCGGTGGCCGGTTGGGAGTGGAACGCGAGCTGTAAGTCGTATCCATTTTCATTCTTTGACAAGGGAACTAATCACCATGACCAAGGTGACCCTCATCCACGCCGCCCTCGACGAGATGCCCAATGGCGATATCGTTCTGCGAGGTGTCGTGAAGCCCGAATGTCTTCGCCACCTGAAGATCGACGACTACCAGCGGGAGGCCCTGCCTCTCACTGCGCTTTCGTCGATCATCGAGGCGGTACAGGGCGGCAAGCGCTTGCCGGACATCGAGCTCGGCATGCGCGGACAGCGCTTCAAGGAGCGGGAGAACGGGGAGTTCGATCTCCTCGACGAGGTGTTTATCATCGACGGTTTGCAGCGGACCAACGGGTGCCTGCATGTTCTGGCGATGAACCCCGATGTGCCGGTGCGTCTCGGTGCCATCGTGCACTTCTCTACGACCAAGGAGGAAGAGCGGGAGCGCTTCCGCATCCTTAATACGCTGCGCAGCCGCGTGTCGGCCAACATCATCTTGCGGAATCTCGCCGCCGAGAGCAAGGCGGTCGAGACCCTGATCGCTCTTTCGCAGAACGACCCCAATTTCGTCCTGCGGCAGCGCATCTCGTGGCAGCAGAAGATGACGCGCGGGGAGCTTCTCACGGCGGTGACGTTTGCGAAGACGGTTGGGCGGCTCGTGTCCCACAAGGCGGGAGCGCGCCGCACCAAGATCGAGGAACTTGTTCCTGCGCTCGACAAGGCCGTCGGAGTTTTCGGCGTCAATGTACTTCGCGAGAACATTCGATATTTCTTCGATCTCATCGATGAGTGCTGGGGCATCCGGCGTGTTCAGTACCGCGAGGGCGCGGCACACCTGAAGGGGTCGTTCCTGTATGTGCTTGCGGCGATCCTCTCGGACCATCACGACTTCTGGAAGCAGCCGGAAGAGCGCCGGCTCTTCGTGGATGTTTCGCTCAAGCGCAAGCTCGCGCTCTTCCCGGTCACTGATCCCGAGATCGTCCGCATGGCGTCGTCTGGCGGGAAGGCACGCGATCATCTCTACATGATGATGCGTGACCACATCAACTCCGGAAAGCGCACAAAGCGTCTTTCGTCGCGTGTCGGGGATATCGTGCAGATCAACGGTGAAGAAGATGAGAGCAATCACGAGGCCGAGGAAGAGGCCGAGGCGGCGTAAGCAGCCTGCGGCCAATCCCCAGCGCTTGCTTGCTAGTGCGCGCAAGGATATAGCCAAGGCAGCCGAGCTGATCGTGTCTGCTGCGGTGCAACTCTTGCGTTCTCAGAAAAAATAACAAAAGGGCCTCCCTCGTGAGGCCCTTTTCGCTTTGTATCGTTGCTCCTTTGGCGGTATAGTGTGCGACATGACACAGGTTTCTACCACTGCAGACATTCGTGCGCTTGCGCAGCTCGCGCGCCTCGAGCTTTCTGATGCAGAAGTGGCGAAGCTTGAGAGCGAGCTTCCCGCGATACTCGGCTTTGTCGCCGAGATACAGGCGGTATCGGCCGATATGCCGAAGGCTGTTTCGCCCGCTCATCGCAATGTCATGCGTGAAGATGCGAATCCCCACGAGAGCGGTATCCATACCGAAGTTCTCCTCGCGGCAGCGCCTGCGCGCGTGGGCAATCAGGTCGAGGTGAAGCAGGTCGTTAGCCGCAAGAACGCCTCACACTAGTCATATGGCCATAGATCTTTCTACGCTCACCATCGTGCAGGCCCGCAAGGATCTCGATGCCAAGAAGTATTCGGCGCTCGACCTCACGAATGCGTATCTGGATGCTATCGCGCAGAAGGATGGCGAGATCCATGCGTATCTCGAGGTGTGGGCCGAGGATGCTCGTGAAGAAGCTGCACGCGCCGACGCCATGATCGCAGCGGGGAAGCAGCAGTCGCTTACCGGGATACCGCTCGCCATAAAAGACAATATTCTCATCAAGGGCCGGATTGCGAGCTCTGCCTCGAAGATGCTCGAACACTATCGCGCGAGTTACGATGCGACCGTCATCATGAAATTGAAAGAGCAGGGAGCGGTATTCCTCGGGCGCACCAACATGGATGAGTTTGCGATGGGTAGCTCGACCGAGAATTCGGCGTTCGGCATCACGAGGAACCCGATCGATACGGCGCGCGTACCTGGCGGCTCGTCCGGAGGTTCTGCAGCAGCTGTCGCAGCGGGCATGGCGCTTGCGGCGCTTGGGTCGGACACGGGCGGCTCGATACGCCAACCAGCGTCTCACTGCGGCCTTGCCGGGCTCAAACCGACGTATGGCGCTGTCTCGCGCTTCGGTCTCATGCCGATGGGCAGCAGCCTTGATCAGATAGGGCCGCTCTGTAAGACTGTCGAGGACACGAAGATTCTTTTTGATGCGATACGCGGACATGACGGAAACGACAGTACTTCGACTCCCGAGGGATTCTACGCGCCACGCCCGCCTCGCAAGAAGATCGGTGTCCCGCGCGCATTCTTGAAAGCCGGCATCGATGCCGATGTTCTCGCTGTCTTCGAAGAGACACTCGCTCGCCTTGAGAGCGCCGGATACGAGCTTGTCGATATCGAGATGCCAAATCTGCCGTACGCGCTCCCCGTGTACTACGTTGTGTGCCCGGCCGAGGTTTCTACGAATCTCGCGCGTTACGACGGCATCCGCTACGGCTTGTCGTTGCCCGCAGACGACATCAAGAGCGTCTACACCACGAGCCGCGCTGCAGGATTCGGACCCGAAGTACGCCGTCGCATCATCCTCGGGACCTTCGTGCTCTCCTCGGGATATGCCGATGCGTACTATCGCAAGGCTCGCGCGGTACGCGAACTCTTGCGCGAGGATTTCGCGCGCGCATTCGAGACGGTCGACGCTGTTGCGCTCCCGACCGCGCCGAATCCGGCGTTCAAGATAGGGGAGAAAGCGAACGATCCGCTCGCCATGTATCTTGAGGATATCTTCAGCGTCACGGCGAATCTCGCTGGCGTCCCAGGTATCTCGGTGCGTGCCGGTACCGTTGTGCGCGAGAGCATGCAGCTTCCGGTCGGCTTCCAGCTCCTTGCGGCGCATGGTGCTGAAGAGACGTTGTTCACTATCGGCGCTGCCGCCGAGCGCGCGTAGTATACTTCTTGCATGTCTCCTGACGGCTCTATACCGGGAACAGTCGGATACTTCTTGTGGTATCTCGGTGAACTCGCGTTCAAGTGGATTCCAGGCGTCACCGTGGCTCTCGTTACCTCGCAGGGAGGCGAGGGAGCGGCGGCGCCGCAAATCCCCGTGATCGCAAATGCCGTGACGACGGGGGATGTCGTCGATTTCCTCCGTGTGAACGCCGATCCGCAACTCTACGCGGATATCGTCCAGGGCTGGAAGATGCTTGTGGCTATCTCGACGTTCCTCTCGCTCATGTTTGGTGCGCTTCTCCTCTATTGCTTCATCCGCATTGTCCAGCATCGGCGGGCCCACGCGCGCCATATCGCGCATGTGCAGCACACGATACTCCACGCCGACGTGCCCAAGACGCACCTACGCTGGGATCGTATCCAGGAACAGATCGCGTCCGACGACCACCAGTCCTGGCGCTTGGCGATACTGGAGGCCGATATCATGCTCGGCGAGCTGCTCGACAAGCTCGGCTACCGCGGCGAGACGATGGCCGACAAGATGCGCGGAGTCGAGCGCGGTGATTTCCGCTCGATCGATCTTGCGTGGGAGGCGCACAAGATGCGCAACAAGGTCGCGCACGAGGGCACGCAGCTCTCGCTCTCGCATCGTGATGCTAAGCGCGTCATTGATCTCTTTGCTGCTGTGTTCCGTGAATTCGATTTTGTCGCGTAGTATTTTGGAGAATCGTCTCTCGTGCTGTATACTCTCGCCTAGCGGGGTGGAGCAGTAGTAGCTCGTGAGGCTCATAACCTCAAGGTCGTGGGTGCAATTCCCACCCCCGCAACACGACAAAAGCAAAAGCGCCCCAATGGGGCGC
>CAZQNX010000075.1:0-4425 GCA_964595025.1 uncultured Candidatus Saccharibacteria bacterium
ACCGTGACCGAGGCCAGCGACTTCTACACCGGGCTGTACGTCCCGGACGGCTCGTTCGCGACGATGGGCTTCCAGGTCACCCACGAGGCACCCCCGGTCGGCGCCCTCATCCAGCACCTCAACCGGACCGGCCGCGCCGTCCGTGACGACCGTCTCGGTGACGGTAGGTACCGGCGGCGCCGGCGGCCTTAATACGGGCACGAACGGCAGCACGGGCAACGCTTCTTCCTTCGGTTCGCATGCTTCAGCGAACGGCGGCGCCGGCGGTATCGGCTCCGCGGTAAATGCGACCGGTTGTGCGGCTCAAGGTGGTATTGGCGCGGGTGGCGCTGGTGGAACCGCGAGCTTGGGTGACATCAATTACAGTGGCGGTGGCGGTGATGCAGGGGCGTGTGCGGCTGAAGTCGTGCAAGGTGGACCCGGCGGTTCGAGCTTTTGGGGTGGTGGCGGCCGTGGTGCCGCGGATCCAAACGGCAACACCGCTGTTGCAGGCAGCGATGGTGCTTCATATGGTTCAGGTGGCGGCGGTGCTGGCGCCGAAGATACGACGACTGGCGCAGCGGGCGGTGTTGGAGCCGGGGGTATTGTGGTTGTATACGAATATGGTCCCTACACGGGCGTGGCGCAGGTGAGCGACGGCGGCACAGGAACATCGACTGCGCCCGCGTACGGGCAGGTTCTCGTGGGGAACGCCCTCGGTGGCTACGATCTTGTTGCCACATCAAGTCTTGGCATCACAGGAGGCGGGGGCGCATCGTTCGGTTATTTGTTCCCTGGAAACGCCACAACGACGAAGATTGATTTCAATGGTGGGCTTTCGGCGAGCTACGCATCCACCACCGGCATTTCTTCTGGCTACGCATCCTCTACACAAGGATTCTTTGGCTCGCTCTCTATTGGCTCACTCTCGGGAGTATTGCGCGCAACAGCGGGTGCTCTTTCCACTGGGTTCGTGAATCTTGCATCAGAAGTATCGGGCGTTCTCGGTGTCGCCAGTGGTGGCACCGGCTGGGCGAACATCCAGGCAAACACGCTCCTCACGGGGAACGGCACCGGCGCGCTCGCGACGACGACGGTCGGCTCGTCGCTGCAGCTCTCGAGCGGCACGCTCGCGCTCAATCTTGGCAACGCGAACGTATGGAGCGGCCTGCAGACTTTCGGCAACGCATCGTCGACCATCATTTCCTCGTATCGTGCCTACTTTGGCGGTACGGCAACCACCACTATAGATAGTGCAGGGAACGTCGTGGTGGGCGGATCGCTTACCGCGACAGCGGGGGATACGACCCTGGCTTCCACATCCGCTGCGCGTATCGCCGCTGCGTATGCAACGACGACGAACGCGACATCTACTAACGCGTACGCCGAATCGTTCGTCGCGACAGGTGCGACATCTACCCGCCTTTATGTCTCGAGCTCGTTCATGGGCGCGGGCCTCACGACCTGTTCAGCCTCGGGCGATAAGCTCTTGTGGAACTCCGCGACGGGCCAGTTCACCTGTGGCGTGGATGCGGGCGGCGCGGGAAGCGGCATCAGCAGTCTCGGTGCGGCAGGGCAGCTGCAGAGCGGCGCGACGCAGACGTTTGCCACCTCGACCGACACCAACATCGGTCTCACGATCACCTCGCTCACGAACACACACACCTTCACTACCATATGGAACGGCATCCTCGCGGTGGCACGCGGCGGCACCGGATGGGGGAATATAGAGGCGGGTACGCTCCTCACGGGGAACGGCACAGGCGCGCTCGCGACGACGACGGTCGGCTCGTCGCTGCAGCTCTCTGGCGGCACGCTCGCGCTCAACCTCTCGAATTCGAATACCTGGACGGGCTTGCAGGTATTCGGGAACGCATCGTCGACGCTCATGGAGACTGTCACGCAGTGGGCGCGCACCATCCAATCGACCTCGACCAACGCGCTTGCGCTCCGCACGAGCCTCACTGCCACGGCTGGCCTCACGCTCGGCAGTACCTCGACGCCGCAGATGATCGCGCTCGATACCCTCAACAATCGTGCGACCATCGGCACCGGCGGCAGCCCGACACCCACCCTGTTCGTGCTCGACACCAAGAACACGGCAGGCGATCCGAGCGGCGTCGATGGTGCGTCGTACTACAACAGCAACGCTGGACTCTGGCGCTGCTATGCGGGCGGCACGTGGCGCACGTGCGGCGGCCAGGCCGCGAGCTCGACAGGCGCCGTGCAGCTGCGCGGGACCGACGGCGGTTTGGGCGGGACCGACAACTTCGCGTGGAGCTTCCTCACCAATGGTCTTACCATCAAGGCGACGTCGAGTGCGCAGACGACAGATCTGCTTACCTTCGCGTCGACGACAGGGGGCACGATGTTTGCAATTTCGAGCAAGGGTGTGCTCGAGCTTGCGACGACGACTGATCCAAGCGCCGCCGCGAGTGGGCAGCTCAATATATATGCAAAAGACGTGGCGGGGCGCGTATTACCGAAATGGGTTGGTCCGTCAGGTGTTGATACGCCATTTCAGCCAGCGTTTTTTGGCAACAACGTATCGATGTGGTTTCCTAATACTGGAGCAACTGTTTCCGTCGCTTTGGGAACTTCGTGGACTGCGCGTAACTCTGGCACTGGAGCTGCCCAAACCACCCCGGCCATAGCATCAACAAACCTATACACATCTATGAAACGAGGTCTCTTTAGTACGGGTACAACAGCGACTGGTTCGAGCGGCACTCAATCCTCACAAACTCTCGTATGGCGAGGAAATGCAGCGGGACTTGGTGGTTTTTTCTATTTTGCTCGCGTAGGTGTGGATAGTACCTACAGAACTGATGTACAGATGATGAATGGTGTATCCGCACTGAATGCCGCGCTTGCTGGTCAGCCGTCGGCACAAAATAACTCGATTATTCTCGGCAAAGATTCGGGCGATACGACGTGGCAGATTATTACGCGCGATGGCGCGACTGCGAATAAGGTTGATACAGGACTTACCATCGCATCGGGTCAAATACTTGATTTCTATATATTCGCGCGCCCCAATGATACGAAAGTGACGGTGCGTGTGGTGCAGCAGACGACGAGTGGCTCTGTTGTCGTTGTCGACAATCTCGATATAACAAACAATCTCCCAGTAAACACCACCTTCCTGTATGCACATCACCAGATTCGTTCGACCACTGGAACGGCGACCGCTGGATTTGCGCTGAATCGCATTTATGTTGAAACGGATATTTAATAGTAAAGTTAGTATTATGAAAAACTTCTTGGCACTCACTCTCGTCTTCTCTCTCTCCTTCGCACCGTTCGCGATGGCGCAGGAGGTGCCTGTCGCGGAAGTGTCGATGCCCGCTCCCGCAGAAATAATTTCCGCATCCGAGCCATCGCCCCAAGCTTTCCAGGGAGGCGTCGCCTCCCTGGAAGACACGGAAGCGGATGTGTCAAGCGTGTCACCTGAAGAGCCAATTGTGCAGGACACGGCAATGACACAAGAGGCTGCGACGAGCGAAGTGATCGAGGCGACGACGAATCCGCAAGACATCCCGTTCGAGGATGCCACGAGCACTATCCTCGTCATCGATGTGTCGCCTGCAGAAGAAGCGACCTCGACCGACCCTCTCATCGTGTCGCAAGCGACGAGCACTCCCGAAGCGGTGCCGCTGCCGATAGAAGATGCACCGCTCGACGTGGTGGCCGAAGTGCCGGCAGAGATAGTGCCTGAACCGGTGTCTGAGCCGCAGCCGCCGCAGCCGAGCGATCCAGTGATCCCGCCAGTCACTATCACTGCCGCCGATCTCGAGCCCGAGCCGGAGTTCGCGTTCCAGCTTACCGGAAAGCGCATCGCCGCGAAGCGCATCGCAGAGCGCGGCGCTTCGCGCGTCGTCGAGCAGATTTCTGCGCCACTTGCGACAGAAGTGGATAACGCGAAAGGCGAAATGCGCATCGCGGGTGCGTGTGCCGACGCATACTACGTCGTGCTTATCTTCCGCAACCAGGACGATTATGCAAACGATCCGCGCAGCTACATCGTGAATCGCGCATATCCGTGCGAAAATGGGGGGTTCTCGTATGCGATCGCGGATCTGCCGGAGAGCCTCGGGAGCGGCACCTACTATCTTTTGGTGGGAGCGCAAGGACAGACAGGCGCATGGAAACCGATCACCGAGCTTACCGAGGTCACTATCAATAAACAATAGCCACTATGTTGCATACCATCAAAGACACGCTCGTGATGAGTCTCATCTTCTGGGTCATCGGAGCAGTGGTGCTCTGGGTCGTTGTCGCACGTCCGGCGAGCGCATTCCCTGTGCCCGCGAGCGGATACCAGGCGGTCTTCCTCTCGAACGACCAGGTGTACTTCGGCAAGCTTGCCGATCATGATGCGGCATATGTGACGCTCGCCGACGTGTACTATCTGCGCACGGCGCGTGATCTCGAAGATCAGGGTGG
>CAZQNX010000076.1:0-3811 GCA_964595025.1 uncultured Candidatus Saccharibacteria bacterium
TGCTATGGTTGAGAAAGGTGAAGTATCCTATACAGGTGAAGACGGTAATCCATACGATCGTCTCTATGTATGTCATGCCGCGAGTCATATCAGTTGAAGAGGAGCTCTGCCGTGCTTTGCCCGCTCACCGTCGAGCTTGCAGCGGTCGTCGTGTACCCGCTCGACGAAGCGGTCACGGTGTAGGCGCTGCTCGAGACGAGACTAGAGAAGAACGCATGTCCGCACGCGTCGGTTGTGGTCGTCGCAGAGAATCCGGCACGCGAGAGCGTGATCTCGGCACCTGCTATGAGCGCGCTCGTCGTTCCCGAGCGGAGATTCACGAGGAGCGAGTGCGCCGTATGTGGTACGAGGAAGAGATCGAGCGAGAGCGTGCCGCCCGGCGCGAGCGATTGGGGCTGTGCAGGGCATGCCGAGGCGATGTCGTACCCATCGGCACCATCGACCGACACGAGGTAGGCATCCCACTCAAGCGAGGGCACGGTGTAGCCCGATGCCGACCCGCTCGTGAATGATTGTCCATACTTATAGAGTGTCCCCGAGGGGCCGCTGCCGATCGTCTTGTCGCCACGGACATCAAACGCGATATCGGGGAGCGGTGTCGGGCCGTAGTCGCTCACGACAGCGTACTCGCTGACGCTCGGCGTTACCGAGTCATCGGTGGTCTCAAGGTGGAAGCCGACGCGCAGCATCGGGAATGTCGTTGTCGCGATGCCCGAAAGATCGACAGGGCTTGTCGTGAGTCCGGCGCTGTTCCCGGGCACTTGCGTGTCGGGGATGAGCGTTGCCCCGGTGCTGTTGTATAGAGAAAGACGCACCGTGGTACCAGGTGGTGTCGTCGCGCTCCAACTCATACTCTTCCACCGCGCGAGGCGCGATGGGCCGAATGCGATAGATTGCGCCTCGCCTGCGGTCGGGTAGGGCGCTCCCCCCGCAAGCTGTAGTTCGTCGCCGCTCGCGCTCGCGTTCGACGTCGTCGCGATTTTCGACGTGTCGGTGAAGGTGTCTGTCCAGGTGCTCTCGGTGATGGGGCTCCAGGTACGGACGGTCATGTTCCCGAGCACATCGATAGCGAAGGTGCCATCTGTCGTGTGTGCTTCGGTCACGGTGAGGTGTGCCGGGTTCGGGTTCGTGTTGATTGCGGTCGCGCCATAGGTCTGTGCGGTGGAATAACCGCTCTCCGATACGGTGACTTGATAGTTTGCGGCCGCGGGGGCACCGATGAATGTCGCCGTGCCGCTCGCATTCGTAAATGTTGTCGTATCTATCGCGGGCGATGTCGACGCATTGACGATGCGCACTTGCGCTCCCGAGAGCGAGCCGCCTGCTGCGTTTACGGCGTAGATCACGAGTGTGCCGCCAGGGACAGCTGTCTCGATGCCGGGAGGCGAGAAACGGCTCGCGAGCGTGATGTGTCGCACGCCGGTGCGTGATTCCCATGAGACGTCGATGCGCGCGACCTTGTAGTCGGCAGTGACGCTATTAGTATCTGCCCCGCCCGTGCCGTCGCGCGGGTCGTCGGCGTACTGGATGAGGGTGCGTCGCGTATACGGCACGCCGTTCAGGGTTTGTGTTTCGGTCTGTGCGAGCGTCCCTGCGGGTATGCCACCGAGCGTGGCGAGCTGAGAGTATGGGAGGCTGCGGAGGTACTCCATGCGCTCGTTGGCGAGCGCGATAGCGCCTGCGCGTGCTTTGTTCGTGGTAATCACGTCGACGGAGAGACGGAACGCAGCATTGATGCCGAGGAAGACGACGAGCATGAGCGAGGTGCCCACGAGCGTATCGAGGAGCGTGACGCCAGAGCGCGATGTCCGCATGCGTGTATTGTAGCGCGCATCTGCCGCCGCGCGCCGCGTTCTCAACACTAGATGCCGTCGGAGAGAGAGTATATCGGTGTGATCATCGAGACGGCGAAGAAGCCGACGGTGATACCGATGAAGACCATGAGGAACGGCTCGATGATGGTCGACATATCGCGTGTCTTGTCGTCGACCTCGGTCTCGTAGAAGATGGCAAGGCGCTTGAGCATCTCGGGTGTGGCCCCCGTTTCCTCGCCGACAGACATCATTTCGCCGACGAACGGCGGGTAGAGATCCTCGTGCTTGGTAAAGGATACCGAGAGCGGCTCGCCCGCCCCCACCGATTTCTGCGCTTCGGCGATCACCTCGCGGAAATAGCGATTCTGCACGACTTCGCGGGATATCTCGAGCGCCGTAAGCACATCCACGCCCGCAGAAAGGAGCGATGACATCGTGCGCGCGGTCCGCGCAGCGTTTGCCTCGCGGACGAGCGTACCGATCATCGGTATGTGGAGGAACGCGAAATCGCGTCCGCGCCTGCCGATCTCGGTGCGGAGAGCGAGCACAACAGCCACCACTGTGCCGACGAAGAGTACGGCGGCGAGGAAGACATTCTGCGTGAGGAAGTCGCTCACCGCGATGACAGTCTTTGTCGAGGCAGGGAGTTCTACTTTCATCTCGGCGAAGGTCTGGGCGAGCGTCGGGACGATCTGGGTCATCATGAGATAGCCGACGCCGATAATGGCCATGACGATGATCGAGGGGTACAGGAGCGCGCCGCGGATCTTCTTCTTGAGCGTGTACATGCGCTCCATCTGGTCGCCCGCGAGCCCGAGCGATGTCGAGAGATCACCTCCCTCTTCGCCAGCGCGCACCATCGCGATGAAGAGGGACGAGAAGACCTTGGGGAATTTTTGCAGCGCGACGTGGAGCGAATCGCCGCGGCGTACGCTCGAGGCGACTTCGGAAATCGTGTCTTGGAGCTTCGGATTATGCACCTGCCGCTCCATCACCGCGAGCGCGCGTGAAAGCGAGAGGCCCGCAGAGAGCATCGCACTCAAGTTCTTCGCGAAGAGTATCTTGTCGTATTCCTTCACGCTCGCGAGGAGCGTATTCCAGTACCGGAGACTCAACAGGCTTTTCGCATTGTCTTCGGTGAGCGAGAGGATCTTGCCGCCTTCGCGGCGGACGATCTCGTAGAGCTCGAAGCGATCGTGCGCCTCGGCGACGCCTTTGTACACTTCCCCATCTTTTTTTTCGGCGGTGTAGGTAAAATGTGCCACACCTAAAGTATAGCGTGTTTTGCCGCCCTTGAAGTGTTGTCACAAATAAGTTGCTATGTGGTTGTAGAAATTACCACTTTTTACACTTCTCGTTCCTGCTCATTCTTTATTTTCTCTCTGGCGACGTCTGCCTCGTATGTGCAGAGAGATTCATTCGTATACCACCGCACATATTCATCCACATTGCCCGAAAATACGGCGAACATATCTATTAGGAAGTCATTTTTAATTTTTGAAACCATCTCGATGGTCATCTCCCACGCCTCGCGTTCGTCCGAGAGAATGAGATCGAGTTCTTTGTCGCCCATTTTCTCTCCAGTGTTGTACTTTGCCCAAGCCCTATTTCGAGCAAGAAGGAGATTTGGGTCGTGGTGCACAAGCTTAAAAAACACAACACCGTGTCCGATTTCATGCAAAAGGAAAAATATGGCTCGCGGGTTTTCTTGTAACTCGGGAATTGAGAAGAAAACCTCTTGTGAGAAGCGGCCAAAACCAAATTTGCGAGAAGGAGTAAATTTTAAAAGCGGAAAAAGTTTGTTCAGCGGTATGGTCACTCCCTTCTCCTTCGAGATAATTTCGATTGATGCAGTGTTGTTCTGCAGATTAATCCGCAGGGAGAAATCATTATCCGATTCTATGCCTATAGCATGATGCCCGGCTAACTCTGCTGTACTTTCCATACAAGAGTTACTCCGTGATCACACGCAGCACCTCCTCTATCGTGGTAACTCC
>CAZQNX010000076.1:3821-4306 GCA_964595025.1 uncultured Candidatus Saccharibacteria bacterium
CCGGTTGCGGCCCGCGCCCGGACGATCCGTCGCCCGCCTTCGGCGCGTGCTTGCTTGTGGAGCTCATCGCCGCCGCCGTTCTTCATCATGAGCTCCTTGATGGTGCTCGTGACGGGCAAGACTTCGTAGATGCCGATGCGTCCGGCGTAGCCCGAGGGTGTGGCGCCGCCCTCCTTGGGCTTGAAGAACGGGATGTTCTTCCAGGTCGCGTCTTTGGCGACGGCCTTCTCTTCTTTGAGTGCGCGCAAGACGGTACCCGCATCGACGATGTGTTCAAGCTGTGTCTGCTCGTCGCGCGAGAGTTCGTATTGTTCCCTGTCGGCAGCGAGCTTGCGCACGAGGCGTTGGCCGATGATGACGCGGAGCGTCGAAGCGAGCAGGAATGGCTCGATACCCATGTCGAGGAGGCGCGGGATGGCGCCAGCGGCGGAATTGGTGTGCAGGGTCGAGAGGACGAGGTGGCCGGTGAGCGCCGCTTTGGTGGA
>CAZQNX010000077.1:0-4167 GCA_964595025.1 uncultured Candidatus Saccharibacteria bacterium
TCATTCGGCGTTCGCCGAATCATGACATCGAAGAGGGGTTCCTCGACTTGCTCGAGCGACTTAAGGACTGGTGCCTTTTCTTTTTACGAATGCAAGAAATTCATCACATCGCCATCCTGCACGATATGCTCTTTTCCTTCCGAGCGCAGCCAGCCCTTTTCGCGCGCTGCGGCATACGAACCCGCCTCAAGAAGTTTGTCCCAGCCGATTGTTTCGGCACGGATGAATTTGTCGCGGAAATCGGTATGAATAGCCGCGCCGGCCTGTGGCGCGGTGCTGCCACGAAGTATGGTCCAAGCACGTGTTTCCGTTTCGCCCGTTGTAAAGAACGATATCAAGTCGAGGAGCGAGTAGCCGGCCTTTATGAGGTCGTCGATGCCGTTGCTGTTGACGCCGAGCTCGCGGCGAAATTCTGCGCGTTCGTCGTCGTGCACGTCCGAGAGTTCGTGCTCGACACCTGCATCGACAAACACATAGTGTGCGCCGCTTTCATCGAGGAAGCGCTTGAGGTGCTGCCACCGCTCCCCTCCTTCCGCGTCGACGTTTACCGCGCCGCTCTTTCTGTTGAGCACATAGAGAATGGGCTTCATGGTGAGGAGATGCAGACTTTTGGCTACTTCGCGTTCTTTCTCGTCGAGCACGACCGTGCGGGCGGGTTTACCCTGCTGCAAGACGGGGACGATCTTTCGCAGTGTGTCGCGCTCCAGGATGATGTCCTTGTCGCCACTCTTGCTGTCGCGCTCGACGCGTTCAAGGCGCTTCTGCGCGCTCTGGAGATCGGCGAGCACCAGCTCGATATCGATGATATCGATATCGCGCGCCGGGTCGGCCTCGCCGTGGACGTGATGGATATCCTCGTCGTCGAACATGCGGACGACCTCGGCTATAGCATCGGTCTCGCGGATATTTTGGAGGAATTGATTGCCCAGGCCTTCGCCCTCCGAGGCACCTTTTACCAATCCAGCGATATCGACAAATTCTACTGCGGCAGGAACTGTCTTCACCGAGTGAGACAGCGCCGCGAGCTTTTCGAGACGCTCATCCGGAACGGCGACGACACCGACGGAAGGATCGATCGTTGCAAAGGGGTAATTCGCGATAAGGACGCTCTTTTTGGTAAGCGCGGAAAAGAGCGTGGATTTCCCCACGTTTGGCAAGCCAACGATGCCTATCGAAAGCGACATATTAGTGGCACGGAGTGTAGCATGCCTCAAGCAGTCCGCGAAGCCGGACTACTCTTCCTTGTACTCGGCTTCCTCTCGGTGGCGGGGAGGAGCGTAGTCGGTCAGCTCCTCGGACTCTTCGTCGATACGCTCGAGGCGGTCGGGAGTGTCTTCTGTGGCGGGCTCTTCATCCAAGCGCATCTGATTCATGTGCCGCAGGCTCTTGCCCGCAAAGTAGAACGCGAAGACAAAGACGACGGCAATCGCCTGGCGGATGGCAACGACAATTGGCGGCACTTCGCCGTAGGCGGTGAGCGCCCAGAGCTCGAAGAGCACCATGCCAACACCGGCCGCCACGGTATTGGCAATCATCATCGTGCGCGAGCGGGGCGAAGTGAACGCCGCGAAGCAAATGAGGACAAGCGCACCGATGATGTCGAACGGAAGCTCGGCCCGCAGGTCGGTTGCGTAGAACGGTGCGCCGATGAGGATCGCTATTGCCGCGACGAGCATAAGCTTGCGCACGGTGTCGCCATAGTAGTGTGCGATGCGGGTGGAGCGGGCCGAAGGCTCAACATCGGAAAGCTGTATGATGTCGTCTACGAAGCGCATATGTACAGCATAGCAGGAGCTAGTCGAGCGCGCTATTGTGGCCTGCAAGAGCGAGGAGTGATTCCGGATTGTCGGTTCTTGCGGTCCGGACTCGCCGCTCGGCACCGCATACTTCGCATCGATGGACGATCGTATAAGACGGAGTATTTCCTTCAAGTCGCACGGGGCGCATCAGTCCGCGGCACGAATGCGCTCTGTCCCCCGGATCAACGTCGACATGCTTGCTCCAGAGACACTGCGGACAATGATTCGTAAATCCATCACCGTGCACCGCCGCCCCGCAGTGTTCGCACGAGAAATCTTCCTTGGTGCGGATGAATGCCATTGTCGTCATTCGACAACTGTCGTCGCAGAAGCAGAAAAGAGGGTGCCGTTCTGTGTCGTGCAGATGAAGTCAAAACGTACCGTTCCTTGCGGCAAGGAGGATGCGGCGATGATCTTGCTCCCCTCTTTCCCTTCGGCAATGGTATTTCCGGCGGCGGTTATCCGGCAGGGCGGTGTCGTTTTCATGTTGAGCGATGTCCACGAGACTGATATGGTTCCGCTTGTGTTCACACGCGTTGGAGAGACCAGAATCTGGCCGAGCGAGGGGGCCGATGGGACGAGCGCTTGGGCAGAGGGCGAAGACGGCGGGAGTATCGCCTGCTGCAGTTGTTGGGCAGACGTATTGCCAGAAACGCTAGTGTAAGGGGAATTGTATTGCGGCGCCGAGATTCCTCCCGATGATACGGGAGTGGCAATAGTCGCGGGGCGCGCTGTTTGTGCCGGTATCGGAGAAGCAGAGGCGTATGGGCTGCCTTTGGCTTGCCCGCTCTCCCACCAGGGGCGGGTCGTGGGGTTTCCAAGATAACCTGTTCCATAGGGTGTATTGACGGCTGTGTATCCTGAAGGATTTCCTGCGCCGCTTCCAAAGTTCCCCGTGATATGCCCCTCGGCAAGCAGGGCATCGAGAGCGATTTTCGCAGGGCCAGAAGGTTCTGCTGTTTGTGTTGTGCCTGGTACCGAAAGTACTTTATAGGTAGCCGACACCTTATCATTGCATTTCATGAGGAGCGCAAGGCCGAGTTCTGCACGAGCATCAACAGTGACGCTTGCCACATACGACGCGGGGCCGCGTTCGACGACTGTTGCAATCTGACAAACGCCATTTTTTGTATTGCAGACTTCCATCTGTGTGCCGAATGGGAACGTACGGTGAGCGACACCATAGACAGGCTTTCCCTGCCATGTGGTGCACGAGCCAGACGCGCAGCGGTTGTTATCTTCTCTGTCGACACATCCTCCCGCATTCCCGAATGTGGTGAGCTGTGTATAAGAAACTATTCCGATACGCGATGCAGCGCACTGACTATCGCCACGCGGGTTTCCGGTCACGTCTCCCGCTCTACAGCTCCCCGCAGCAGACATACTGCAGGCACGCTCGCAGTTAGCGGGGGTTATCGCAATCTCGGGTCGAGGATCACTTTTGGGCACAACAAGTATAGGATTTGCGCTTATCAGTTTCTGGGGACTTTGTGTTTGTCCGGTATTTGGTGCCGGAACGATGATCGCCTCTGTAAAAAAAGGAAACGAGAAAGCTGTCAGGAAAAACACCGCGAGAACGAAGCGCATCATGTCCGCAGTATAACGGTTCCTGTGCGCACGGGCACGACACCTGTGTGCAAAACCTACAGCAGCACGACGGCCCTGCTATTCGAGCACTCGAGGATGCCGTTCTCTATCGGTATCTCCTTGGTAGTACCATTCGCGTCTTTCACGCGGGCCATACCCTTCTTGAGCGTCGTCACAAACGCTTCGTGCTTGGGAAGGAGTGTAAATTCCCCCTCTGCGCCCGGAAGTGTTGCTGATGCTGCGGCACCATCAAAGAGCGTCTCGCCGACAGATGCGATGACGAGTCGGAACGTATTGGTATGCTTCTCCGACATAGGCTAGGCTGCTTTCCCTGCCGCGACGACCTCGTCGACGCCACCTTTCATGTAGAAGGCGCCTTCGTCGAGCGCATCATGTGTGCCATCGAGGATTTCTGCAAAGCTGCGGATGGTGTCGGCGAGCGAAACGTACTTGCCTGGCTTGCCGGTGAAGACTTGTGCGACATTGAACGGTTGCGAGAGGAAGCGCTGAATCTTGCGTGCGCGGTAGACGAGCTTCTTGTCATCGTCGGAGAGCTCTTCGATACCGAGGATGGCGATGATGTCTTGCAAGTCCTTGTAGCGCTGGAGGACGCGCTTGGTCTCGTTGGCCACGCGGTAGTGCTCTTCGCCGACGATGTGCGGTGCGAGCGCAGTAGAATTCGACTCGAGCGGGTCGATAGATGGGTAGATACCGAGCGCAGCGAGCTGACGCGAAAGAACCACCGTAGAGTCGAGGTGCGAGAAGGTGGTGGCCGGTGCCG
>CAZQNX010000078.1:0-4132 GCA_964595025.1 uncultured Candidatus Saccharibacteria bacterium
ACGTAGGCGCGCACCGCTGCAGGTGTCGCAGAGCTCATCCGAAAAGAGGTACTTCGTTCCGAGGCCATTGCAGGTCGGGCATGCGCCATAGGGCGAATTGAATGAGAAGAGACGCGGCTCGACTTCGGGGAACGAGAACCCGTCGTAGGCACACATGAATTTGGCCGACACGACGTGCGCGGTGCCGTCGGGGTCGGTGATTTTCACGAGTCCTTCGCTCTCGTGGAGGGCGCGCTCTATCGCTTCGGCGGCGCGCTCGCGCGCACCGTTCGGATCATCGCGGAATTCGCTCGTGAATATCTCATCCACGACGATATCGATATCGTGCTTGTGCGTCTTGGAGAGCTCGATGCGATTGCGGAGCGATTTTTCTTCGCCGTCGATGATGGCTTTCTCGAATCCTTTATTCAAGAAATCGTACAGGAGCTGATAGTACTCGCCCTTGCGTCCGACGACGACAGGCGCAGCGATACGGATCTTCGCTGTCGAGACGCCTGCGGTAAGCTTGGCTGCCTTTGCCGCCTTGCTTGCCTTCTCGACACTTTTCAAAACGAGCGCGAGTATCTCCTCATTCGAGAGCTTCTTCACTTCCCTGCCGCACTGCGGACAGTGAGGATGCCCCACGCGACTGTACAAGACACGCAGGTAGTCGTAAATCTCGGTGATAGTGGCGACCGTCGAGCGCGGATTGTTGGAGCGGCTCTTCTGATCAATCGATATAGCGGGGGAAAGGCCCGATATCTCGTCGACATCGGGCTTCTGCATCTGCCGGAGGAACTGGCGCGCATAAGCAGAAAGCGATTCCACATACTTGCGCTGTCCTTCGGCAAAGATAGTGTCGAATGCGAGTGATGATTTTCCCGAGCCCGAGAGACCCGTGAAGACGATCATCTTGTTGCGCGGCATTTCCACCGACACATTCTTGAGATTGTGCGTGCGTGCGCCTTTTACCACTATCTTTTCTTTCATCTCTTTGTCGTCTTTTGCCATACGGATGCGCCCCCGCCTTTTCGCGTGGGGGTAGCAGGGGCACTATAGCACAGGGCGTTATCAAAAGAGAGAGGCCTCGGTTCTCTTGAACCGAGGCCTCGTCTGCCGAGAGCAATCCGATTAGGATGTCGCGAGCTTGGCACGCGGCACCACGCAGATACCGCGACCGTTCTCGAAGCGCACCGAGACCCAGACATCCTTGGGGCCAGCGGCCTCTGCGACATGGCCGACGAGGCCGATCGGCAGGTGCTCGTGCGAATTCCGCATCCAGACCTCCTGGCCAACGGCCAGGGGAATTGCGGGAGTCGTCTTGGATTGGCCTTTCCGCTTAGTCTCGCACGCGACGGTAGCGGTGCGCGGTTTGCGGGGTCTAGGGGCGCTCTTGGGTCGCTCGCTCCATATCGTGACGGTCATGCGACGCACTCCTTCGTTTTGTGAGGACGTGGGGGTAGTCTGTTGCCACCCTATCAGTCTTCCGTCATCCTTTCAACCCAAGAAGGCAGCCTCTTCGATAAGCTCGATGCCAAACTGCTCGCGCACGGCCTCCTTGATGGTATCGGCAAGCTCGCGTACTTCGGCGGCAGTGGCATTGCCGGACGCGTTTACCAGATAGTTCGGATGCTGCATCGAAGACTGGGCCCCGCCAAGTGTCGCACCCTTGAATCCTGCCTTCTCGATGAGCCATCCTGCGGGAACACGACTCTCGCGCGAGGCGACGCCTTTCTCCTTCTCGAACATCTCGACAATATCTGCGGGCGCGACAGGATTCGTAAAGTACGAACCCGCCGCGCGGACATTCTGGAGATGTCGCTTCTCGCGCTCCGCGATCGTCACTTCTATTGACTTATCAATTTTTTCCTTTTCTACATGTGCAAGTCTGACTTGCACATGGGTGATAATCCATCGGGGATGGTGTTTGAAAAAGCTGTCGCGATAGGCGAAGGCGCACTCGGCGTTTGCAAATTCGCGTATCTCCCCCGTCTCTGCGTCGAGCGCGCGTACGGAGGTGACAAAATCTTTCATCTCGCTGCCGAAAGCTCCCGCATTTCCCCGCGCCGCGCCGCCGATGGTCCCCGGGATACCGGCAAGTTTTTCCCACCCACTCAAGCCCTGGGCAGCAGCATCGCGAATGGTCTGCAAGAGATTGCGACCCGCATCAATGGTGACAGTCGTGCCTTCGATACGCATCGCATCAGACGTGACATGAATGACGAGGCCATCAAAGCCATTATCGCTCGCAAGGACATTCGAGCCCCCGCCCAAAATGGCCCACGCAGTCCCCTTTTCTTTCGCCCACGCGAGCGCTTCTCGTAATTCGTCTTCAGTTTTTACTTCTACAAAATACGCGGCAGCGCCACCTATGCGGAAGGTGGTGTGCGGCGCGAGAGAAACATCGGTCTGAACAGGATTCATACCGCTCATACTACCTCTTTTTTTTCTCATCGGGCTTCTCAAGCATTGCGATCTCGTCGCGCAAGAGCGCTGCCGTCTCAAAATCGAGTCGATCAGCGGCTTCATGCATCTCCTTGCGCTTTGCCTTGATGAGCTTCGCCTTGCCGCCTTCGTAGGCGGCGACGTCCATCGCCGCAAGCTCTTTCACAGCACGTTCGCGAGCCTTTGCGATATCGCCGACGATGTCCTTGATCTCCTTGCGTATCGTCTGCGGCGTGATGCCATGCGTCTTGTTGTGTGCGAGCTGCTTCTCGCGTCGGCGGTTCGTCTCACCTATCGCGCGCTCCATCGAGCCTGTCGAGGCATCGGCATACAAGATGACGCGTCCCGCCACGTTGCGCGCTGCGCGGCCTATCGTCTGGACAAGCGACGTCTCGCTGCGCAAGAAGCCCTCCTTGTCAGCATCAAGAATGCCCACGAGCTCTACCTCGGGCAGATCCAAACCTTCGCGCAAGAGATTCACGCCCACGAGCACGTCAAACGTACCCTTGCGGAATTCGGTGAGTATCTCGATGCGTTCTATCGTTTTTATGTCGCTATGAATGTAGCGCGCCTTGATGCCGCGCTCGACGAGGAACTGCGAGAGATCTTCTGCCATCTTCTTGGTGAGCACCGTGACGAGCGAACGCGCATCGCGCTTTGTCGTCGCTTCGGCTTCAGCGATAAAATCCTTTACCTGCCCCGCATAGTCGCCGCGGGCGATGATGGGCCGCACGATTACTTCGGGGTCGACAAGGCCTGTCGGGCGAATGATCTGCTCGATCGGCGTCCCGCCGCGTTCGCGCTCGTATTGGCCCGGTGTTGCCGACGTGTAGACGACTGGACCGACTCGCGCCTCGAATTCAGAGAAATTGAGGGGGCGATTATCGACACAGCTCGGCAGGCGGAAGCCATGCTCCGAGAGCATGAGCTTGCGCGCCCTGTCGCCGGCATACATGCCGCCTATTTGAGTCACCGTCACATGCGATTCGTCGATGATGGTGAGAAAATCGGGCGAACCATCTTTCTTGTGCGGAAAATATGAAAGGAGGGTGTAAGGCGGCTCCCCCGGTTTCCGCCTATCGAAGTGGCGCGAGTAGTTCTCGATGCCGTTGCAGAAACCAAACTCGCGTATCATCGCGATATCTTGCCGCGTGCGGCGTTTCAATCTATCAGCTTCGAGCAGCTTCCCCTCCTTGTCGAAGTGTGCCAAACGCTCTTTTAGTTCCTCTTCGATATCATGCAGCGCCGCGTCCTGGATATCCTTGGGTGTCACATACTGTCGAGCCGGGAATATGAAGACGGCATCGCGGGTGCCCCGTATCTCACGCGTGACAGGATCTATCTCTTCGATGCGCGCGGCCGTACCGCCCGCAAGATCGATGCGGTAGATAGCGCGCTCGCTTGCGGGCATGATCTCCACACTACTTCCAAGTGCACGAAAGGTGCCCGGCTTGAGATCAGCCGGAGTGCGTTCAAAATACATCGACACGAGGCGTCGCGTGAGCTCGGCGCGTGTGTGTCGGTCGCCCGTCTTCAGCTTGAGCGTCACTTTCTCGTACTCTTCGGGACTTCCCAATCCATAGATGCACGAGACCGACGCGACGATGATCACATCATCGCGAGTGAGCAAGGATTGCGTCGCGGCATGCCGCAAGCGCTCTATGTCTTCATTGATCATTGCCTCTTTCTCGATGAAGGTGTCAGTCGT
>CAZQNX010000079.1:0-3511 GCA_964595025.1 uncultured Candidatus Saccharibacteria bacterium
GCATAGATGATGGAGCCGATGAGCTCTTCGACCGGCATCGGGCCTTTTGCTATCGCCTTGCGTGCGCCGCCCTCGTCTTTGCCTGGCTCGCCTAGCTCAACATACACGGCACCCAAGACGCCGTTCACGAACTTGCTCGAGGAATTCCCGCCAAAGGTCTTGGCGAGTTCTATGCTCTCGTTGATGGCAACCTTGGCCGGGACTTGCGTCCTATCGGCAAAGAGGAGTTCGGTGAGGCCGAGACGTAGAATGTTCCTGTCGATTGCGGCGATCTTGTCGAGCGGCCATTCCGGAGCGGCTTTTGCGATGACGTCGTCGAGCTCGCGCTCTTTGGCGATGGCGGTCTTCACGAGCTCTTGCATGAACGGCATATCGCTCTCGCGTGCGCCGAATTCTGCGGCGTACTCGGCGAGGCGCCCGAGCGATTCATCGGGTGTCATGCGGCCGCTCGATGCGTCGCGTTCGAAGAGGACTTGCAAGACGACGGAGCGAGCGAGGTGTCTGTTTGCCATACGGGAAGTACCGATTGCTAGTGTGCGCGAAAAAACCCCTGTGAGCAAGGGGTGTAGTGTGCATAAGGAAGGCCGGACACAGGACTATTCCTCGGACTTCTTCGCCTTTTTCTTGGCTGGCTTCTTTTCGGCCTTCTCCTTCTTTTCGGGAGCGTTGGGGGCAATCTTGCCGCTCGCCATGAGCTCCTTCTCGTGGCGCTTGGCGCGGCGGGCAGTGCGCTCGGTAGCAGCGACAACATCGGTCACAACGCGACCGTTGTATTTGCCACATGACGCGCAGGCACGATGCGACTGGCGGAGCGCGCCGCATTCGCACGTCTGAACGATCGCCGCCTTGAGGGCGTGATGCGAACGGCGCTTCGCCGTCTGGGACCTGTTGCGACGCATTCGGACTACCATAGTGGGCCGCAGTATAGCCTAAAGTATAGAAAAAGACAATGGCGGCCCCTCCGAGGAGGTGCCGCCATACTGCGAGACGAGATTGCCCATGTTAGCTCGGCAGTTCGGACGCCTGCTCGGCCAAGAGTTTTCGGGCGATGTCGTAAACGCGGACACAGAGTTCGAACCCTATCTTCTTGGGCTTGAACCATGCGTGCGTTCCAGGGTTGCAGGCTCCTTTCTGGTGCGGATCGCAATCCTGGTAGGCGTGTTTGGCAGGCTTGTAGTCGAGACACGCCATGCACACGCCGCGCGGGATGCGCTTTTCGTCGACTCCTAGCCGACGCAGGGCGTCCTCAATAACTGCTTTCTTTTTGTTGTCGCACACGCGAAATTCTCCCCTTTCTTGAGCCTTGGGCATTCCGAGCTATTTCGGAACACCAATCTCCATTATGCCACATTTACTATATATGCACAAATGTCTTCCGGTGCTGTGTCGAGACGCCCCTGCTCCGTATCGCCTGGTAGTGCCCCTGGGTACCGTAGCCTTTGTGGACATCGAACCCGTAGCCCTCGTGCGCGAGCGCAAGATCTTCCATGTATCGATCGCGCGAGACCTTCGCGATGATAGAGGCGAGCGCAATAACGGGGATACGCTCATCCCCTTTCACGAACGATTCTTGCCGCCACTCGCCCGAAACAGAAAGCCCCGCATCGAGGAGTACGCGTGCACGCGCCGAAGATACCGCGAGCGAGGCAAGCGCCTTGGCCGCAGCCTCGCGCGCGGCATTTGCGATACCTATCGCATCTATCGTCTCGGCATCGACGAGCGCATGCGCATGGCGGAGTGAGCCGTGCGCGATGATGTGCTCATATAGTATCTCGCGCTGCTGCGCCGAAAGCTTCTTCGAATCGCGCAGCTGTGGTGCGCCGCGCCGGGTGATGAGCGCGAAGACGCTCTCCCAGGAGAAATCGGCACCCATGAGCACCGCCCCGACGCAGACCGGACCGGCCAAAGCACCTCGCCCTGCTTCGTCGATACCGATGAGGTATTCCACGCCTCGTAGTATACAATGCCCGCATGAGCGCCGAAGGGTTCGTCCACCTGCATACGCACTCCCACTACTCCCTCCTTGAGGCAGTGCCGAAGATAGAGGATCTCATCGCCGCAGCAAAGGCCGACGGCCAGGCAGCGCTCGCGCTCACCGACCTCGGCTCAATGTACGGCTCAATCGAATTCTACAAAGAATGCGTGAAGCAGGGGGTGAAGCCTCTCATCGGCGTCGATTTCTTTGTCGCCGCGCGTACTCGACGCGACATGGATATGAATGCCGACATGCGTCACCATCGCCTCGTACTGCTCGCGCAAAACGAACGCGGCTATCATAATCTCATTCGGCTCGTGAGCCGCTCGTACATCGAGGGCTTCTTCGACAGGCCGCGTATCGATCGCGAGCTGATGACAGCGTATCGCGAAGGACTCGTGTGCATCATCCCCGCGCTCGAGAGCGAGGTCGCGCACGCACTCGACGACGGCGCGGCAGAGCGCGCGAAAGAATCTCTCGCGTGGCACGCGAAGACATTCGCCGAGCCGGGTAGTGGTGGCTGCTACGCGGAAATAACCCATCACCCCGAAATAGACGGCCACCCCGAGCGCATCCGCGCGCTTGCGACGCTTGCGCGCGATGCACAAGTGCCGCTCGTTGCCGCGCACGAGGTATACTACCTATCCAAGGACGACGCGATCGCGCGGGAGATGACACTCAAGATAAAGAACGGCGGCGCACTCGAGCGCGACGGCGAGGAGCTCCTCCCCGATTTCTCATTCAAGACGCGCACCGAAGTGGAGAAATCTTTCGCCGCATTCCCCGAGGCGCTCGCAAACGCCGCGCGCATCGCCGAAACGTGCACGCTCTCGCTCGAGCTCGGCAAAGCAATCTTCCCGCTCTTCCCCATCCCCTCTGGCAGCACGGCCGATGCGCAGCTGCGCGCACAGGCCGAGGCCGGCATCGCAACGCGCGCACTGGAGGACACTCCCGCACTCCGCGAGCGCATGGATTACGAGCTCGGCATCATCGAGAAGAAGGGCTACGCATCGTACTTCCTCATCGTCGCCGATCTCCTGCAGCATGCGCGCGAAGCCGGCATCTACACCAATACCCGCGGCAGCGCGGCAGGATCACTCGTCTCGTATCTCTGCGGAATCACCACCGTCGATCCCATGAAGTTCAATATGCCCTTCGAGCGCTTCCTGAATCCCGAGCGCCCCTCGGCACCGGATATCGATATGGATATCGCGGATAATCGCCGCGACGACCTCATCAATTATGCGCGCGAGAAGTACGGCGACGATCACGTCGTGCAGATCGGGACGTTTGGTACCATGATGGCGCGCGCCGCCGTGCGCGACGTGGCGCGTGCACTCGGTCATTCGTATGGCACCGGCGACAGACTCGCCAAGATGATCCCTTTTGGCAAACAAGGCTTCCCCGTCACCATAGACAGCGCTATCGCCGAAACGCCCGACCTCGCAACCGCCTACAAGCGCGACCCGGTGGCACGCGAGATCATGGATCTCGCGAAGAAGATCGAGGGCAACGCGCGTCATGTGGGCGTGCACG
>CAZQNX010000079.1:3521-4042 GCA_964595025.1 uncultured Candidatus Saccharibacteria bacterium
ACGCCGCGGGTGTCGTCATCGCGCCGGGGCCGGTGATGGATTATGTGCCGATACAGCCCGATCCGAAGGGCGGCAAGACCATCACGCAGTACGACATGTACAGTGTCGCCGACGAATATGGCGGCGTGGGGCTCCTCAAGTTCGACTTCCTCGGGCTTACCAATCTCTCCGTCCTCGCGGATTCCGTCGCGCGTGTGAAGGAGCGGCTCGGTGTCGTGGTCGACATCGATCGCGTCTCGCTCGATGATAAGAAAGTGTACGACATGCTCGCCCGCGGCGATACGCTCGGTGTCTTCCAGATGGCAGGGAGCGGCATGACGGCCTACCTAAAAGAGCTCAAGCCCACTGTCGTCCACGACCTCAACGCCATGGTTGCGCTCTATCGCCCGGGCCCGATGGCATTCATCCCCGATTACATCGCGCGCAAGAGGAATCCCAAGCTCGTCACCTATCTCGATCCGCGGCTCGAGCCAATCCTCAAGCCCACTTACGGCATCCTCATCTACCAAGACGATGTGATG
>CAZQNX010000080.1:0-4026 GCA_964595025.1 uncultured Candidatus Saccharibacteria bacterium
GCTGCCGGTCGTGCCCGTATTTCCGCCGCCGCCGCCGCCGGCCCCGACCGTCACCGAGCCGCTCGTGACGCTCGTGAGCCCGCTGACCGCGATCGCGGCGCCGCCGGCGCCGCCGCCGCCGCCGATCGTCTCGTTCGTGGTATCGGTGCCATCGGCACCACCACCACCGCCACCACCACCTGTCACAATCACCTGCGCAGACACGGCGCCAGACGAGGGCGTGTATGTCCCGTCTGCGGTGAACGTCTGGATGTTGATGATGTTAGTCCCTGCCCCGCCGCCGGCGCCGCCGAGACATGTACCGTTGATCGAGATACAGCCGCCGGCGAGATTGATGCCGTTGGCGAATGTCGAGGTCGCCGAAGAGGACGTGATATTGAGCGCGTTCGCTTGCACGCCGCCAGCAAACGTCGACGTAGCATTCGACTCGCCGCGGATCGTCGTCGTTGCGCTTCGGCCCACGGCAATGTAGTCGAGCGCCGACTGCGCAGTCGATGATGCTCCCGCTGCGAATTGCTGCAACGCAGTGAACGCGTTTGCAGCGTAGGTCTTGGGTAGTGTACTCGAAGCACCGACAAACGTATTTACACCGTTTGAGAAATCAGATACCTGGCTCGCTGTAACGGAAAGATTCGGCAGCGCAGTAATACTTGAGACACTCGTCGTCGCAGCAAGATTGCCCACAAAGCTCGTCGTGGCGCGGGCGGTGGTGAAATACAAGTTGCTTCCCTCTTCAATATCGCTCGTAGTCGTCGCATACCAGTCGGTGAGAGCCAATCTCGCATTCAGTGCACTTTGCAGATCAGCCTGATTCGAGAGCGTACCGCCGATCGAGCCCCACGAGACAGACGAGATGAAGCCGAGCGAAGATGTCGCGATGAGATCGTATCCGCCGAGCGCATTGCCGACGAGCACCTGTCCGTATACAGGAGACGTGCTCGTGCCGGTGCCACCGTTGGCAATACCGAGTATGCCCGAGACATCGGAGGCAAGGCCCACGAGTGCGGTAGACACCGCGCCACCAGTTGCCTTGAGAATACCCGAGAGACCGCCTACAGAAAGAGCCCCAAAGAACCCTCGCGTTGAGGATGCGTAGGTGGCAGAGAAATTGGTAGTCGACGCATTGGCGATAGTGGCCGTATTATTTATGATGAGTGCGAACGTGCTCGACGCAAGCGTCACCGCGCCTGTCGATGTCGAAAGATCCCAGTAGCCGGAGGTGCCGCCCTGTGTGCCACCATAGCTCTCGAGCACGACTGCGGCATCAACGTACTTTGGCATCACGAGCACATTGATCGTGCCATTTCCCACGCCACTATAGGATTGGAGCGCCTGACCAAGTGCGTACCCGGAATTCACGAGCTTCACGCCGACGCCTGGCGTCGTCGAGGCAGCGATGAGATCGCCGGCATTGATAGGACCGTTGGCCGTGCTCACTGTCGTCGGAATCACGCCCGCAAAACCGACGATGTAGGCGTTTGGCTCGCCTTCTATATTTGCATTGCCCACAAACGCGGGATTTTCTGAAATAACACCCACGAGAGATTGCCCGGCGACAGCTTTTTGATACTCACCTTGTGCATTGAGCGAAACAAGATCGCCGGTGCTTGCCGCAGAATTGAGTTGCATATACTCGGCAAAGTCTGCCGAGCCGGAAGTCTGCGTAATGCCGGTGCCTGCGGTCGACAAGCGGAGAGAGCCGACACCGCGACCACCGGTGTCTACGCCCGCCCCAAGACCGGCGAAGTATTCGATGAAGCGCGGACAGGTAGTGCCTGTCACACAAGCGGTACCGTATGGAGTGCGGAGATTCAAGCGCAACACATTTGTACCCGAGCTCAATGTATTGTTGTTATTCGACACCGCGAGTATGGCAGTCCCCGTCGCGCTCGTCGGGGCGGTCGTCGAACCGAGTATCGAGACCTGGTATGAGCCGTTCGCGGTACCAACAGAAAGCGGGCCGCCAAAGGTTGATGTCGCTGTTGATGTGGCGATGATATTTCCGGTGATGAGCCTGCCCTCGGCGGTCGTCGAAGCGAGGTACGCACTCGTCGTCGCACGCAAGGTGCCCACGTCGCCGTTCAAGATACTCGCAAACGGCGAAAAGAGGCTCGTTGTCGTCGCATTCGTCGCTGCGATCGTGCCGAATGTCTGCGCGGCGGTAAAGACATTCGCCGTATACACCTTGGGGATGGTGCTCGATGCGTGGATGAACGCCTGCACGAGGCTATTGCTGTAGTACTTGTTCACACTCCCTTCGGCAAGAGCGTCGGTCGTCGTGCCAGCGAGCACTGCCGAGACGCGATCCGTCGTAAAGTACTTGTTCGTCGCCCCCTCGGCAAGCGCATCGGTGGTGGTTGCATACCACGCAGCAAGAGAGAGGTAGCTTGCCAATGATGCAAATGTGGGGAGGCCGAGCGTCGACGTTGCTGCGAGCGAATACCCGCCCGCTGCGGTACCAAGCAGAAGCTGCCCGAACGTGGGCACGGTACTGATACCCGTACCACCATAGGTGACGCCGATGGTGCTTGTCGCCGAGACGATGCCCGCATTGGCCTGCAGTGGCCCGCTGAATCCGCCCGCGAGCGTAAGCGCGCCACCCGCATCGAACGAGGAGGTCGCCGTCGCGCCGAATGCTGCGGTATTGCCGCGCAGCGCGGCGGCAAAGAAGTTCGTGCTCGTGCCGCTCACGAATGCGATGCGATCAGACGTGAGAAGTCCGGCAAGCGTGAGATCGCCGCTCGCCGTGAGCGTATTCGAGCCGTTGAAAAAATTGATATTCCCCGTCGCACCGTTTCCCTGGATAGAAAGAACGTTTGAGCTTGTCGCACTCACTCCCGCACCCACTCCCCCGAGAATCAGCCTACTGGAGGAGAGGACCGGGATCTGATTCCCCGTCGCTTGTTGGGCTGGCGTAAACCCGCCGACAGTGCTTGCATTGATGGCATAGCCCGAAGACTCGACACGGTTGCGCGGCGAGAGGGTCTCGAAGGATTCCGCGCCATCACCTGGTGCACAGGTGGCACCCACCTTGGTTGCGACTTCTACATTCAAGTACGCCGTATCGGTACTCTGGAAATCGAAATCGAGCGTATCGCCGCCGATGCTTACATCTCCCACGCCAACGCTGAAAACACCGCCTTTCACGGTCGCCGTCATCGTCGAGGGAGCGCCTGACGGCCAGAGCTTCGTACCCGAACCGACGGTCGCATCGTCATACAGGGAGAATTTGAAGCAGTACGCCGTGCCCGCGCCTCCGAGGAGATTACCCGAAGCATCCATGAGACGCCCTTGGTAGTTGAGAATCTTGGGGACCCCTGCGGCAGTAGCGACAAAACCCGGCATAGCCAGA
The DNA here is from genome assembly GCA_964595025.1 of uncultured Candidatus Saccharibacteria bacterium. GTDB lineage: Bacteria > Patescibacteriota > Minisyncoccia > Phycocordibacterales > UBA2100 > UBA10103. Next base: position 3,353 of record CAZQNX010000080.1, read on the forward strand.
AAGACCACCACGGCGAGCAGTGTGAAGACCTGCGCACACAGGCCAAGTGATGTGCGCAGATTATTAGGTGTCATGATCGATGTGTTGTATCGATTGAAGAGACCGCTGTTCTATCTTGTGGTCGATGCCGACCGCAGTCACATAGGCGAGAAAAAGTATGAAAACGCTCGTTGTGGCGATGAGTACCCCGCTCAACACTAGGTAGTACTGCGCAATAGCCTCGGAGGAAAGGAGGCGCTCCCGCAGGGCGATTCTGCTCACCGGACGCTTTTCGGCATCTTTGCTTAGGTAGGAAAGGAGCGCTTCCTCGGTCGTCATCCATGCGACATTAGAAAAGACTTGCTTGCCGTCGAGCTTTCCGCTTCGGATGAGCTGGCCGATGTAGTCGGGCGAATACCCCGATATCTTCGCGGCTTCCCGGAGAGAAATGAGTTCTTCTTTGGCGATAATCATAGAATCTCGGGGGTCGAGAAAAGGACATCTTAGAATCTCGGGGGTCGAGATTCAGCTTTTTTATTATATATTTTGGAAACAAGTCGGAAACAACCCTCTGTGGACAACTTTTACTGCCCATTGTCCTAGGTGGGCGTATACTGCACCTAAAGGCCGAGAAAGGGCCCTCAATCCCATGGTAAAAACATCATCCTTTTCCTGGGGGCTCACCCGACTCCAGT
>CAZQNX010000081.1:0-4017 GCA_964595025.1 uncultured Candidatus Saccharibacteria bacterium
CACTTCTGCCGACCGTGCTCGCCGCGATCGAGTCGCGCGGGCGGCTCTTTCTCGTCGAATCGCACGACTTCGATCGTGTGATCGGCGAGACGGTCTGTGTCGCCACGAGCGTGGGCGACCAGATCGTGTACGCCCAGCGCGAGGGGCGGCGCGGGCTGACGCGGTTTGTGAAAAACCGCGCGGCCGAGCCGACCTCGCGCGTCACCTGCGTCCTCAAGGCGGGGGATGTCGGTGATGAGTATGTCCTCATCACCGCCTTCATCGGGGCGCCGGCCGTGCCGGAGCCTTGGGATCGGAACGCGACTGCGAAGTCGCGTGAGTTTTGGGATTCCCACGCTTTGGTGTGGGGTTCCGAGCCCACGATCCCGGGCACGGAGACATCCGTGTGTCCCTGGTGAACTGGCGAGTGTGCAAGCTTGCCTTGGTTTGGTTTGCGCACTCGTTCTTGTGAAGGTCTGACCTTTACAAAAACGAGTGCGCAAGCGCTTGGAGCAACTGCCATGCTCAACTCAAATCATCATGCACGAGGCAGGAAAACGCGTGTGTGCGGTGACTCACCACCAGCAAGAGTGTGAGGAGTGCAAGGTTCCAACTGGCCCATAACGAAGCCGGAAGGAAGCGCTCAAACTCAAGGAGGGCCCCGCGATGGGAACCCTGACACTGCCTTGGGTCGCGCACGCGACTCAACGGTTCGTCGCCGCGGAGGCGATGCGAGAAGTTCTCTCGCTCGCCATCGTGAGCGGCAAAAACGTGATCCTCTTTGGCCCGGGAGGACACGGAAAGTCTGAACTCATCAATGACCTCCTCGCGGCGGTTGTTGATGCGCGGGCCTTTGTCCAGTCCTGTGGCGAAGGACTGGACGAGAGCCGCCTCTACGGCGGCATCGACCTCGCTAAACTGAATGACGGGACTGCGCCCGTCATTCAGTTCAACCCGGAGCGCAGCTTTCTCGCCGCGGACTTCGCGGTTTTTGAGGAGCTGTTTGACGCTCCGACGAGCGTGCTTCTTTCATTGAAGGACACGCTCACTGCGCGCTGCCTCCGGAACGGCGCGCAGAAGTTCGAGATGCAGACCTCCTTGCTGGTGTCGGCCACCAACAAGGAGCCCGGAGAAGTGGCCGAGCTCGGGGCCGCGGCGCAGGCCCTCATCGAGCGATTCCCGCTGCAGCTGCGGGTGGCTTGGGACACGTATGCGGCCCAGGACTATCTGCAGATGTTTCGCTCGATCGATGCTCACGCGTCGGTCGAGCGGAAGGGTGCACCGCGAGTGACCCTCGCGGAAATCCGCACCCTGCGGGCAAAGTCCGCGGCAGTTTCGGTGCCGGAGAGCATTCTCCGGATTCTCGCCGAGATTATCGCGGCTGCCGTGGCGGGCGGCGTCATCATCTCGCCCCGGACCGCGGTGCATGCCCGCGATCTGGTCAAGGCCAGCGCGGCCATCAATTCGCGTGCAGTTGCCACGAAAGAGGACATCGTGGCGATTAAATACTTGCCCGGCTGCGCCGAGCTCGCTGCCAAGATTTCGCAAGAGATCGAGGCGGCGGCCAAACGCGCCGCGGCAGAAGGGCAGCTGCGCGAACTCGAAGGCGCAGCGGCCCAGGTGCGGCAGGAGTTTTCGGAGGCCCGCGCGAACGGCTCTCCAATTAAACTCCTGCAGGCCGCGAAACGCGCGGCATTGCTTGGCGACCAGCTCGCCAAGATCGCACTGACGGATAATCTCGCGGACCGCCGTAAGGCGGCCCGCGAGTCGGTCGCAAAGATCGCGACCGAAGCCGCGGCGGCGGCACTCGAGGCGACGCGGGTCGAACCCGCGCGCGGCGTAAAGTCTGCCTAACGGCAGGCCCGCAAGTCCCAGGTTACTGGATCGAGCCACTGGTTTCGGCTCGATCCTCTCTCAAAGCACATTCGCACAAGTGTGTTTCGAGAGAGGTCTCCAACGCCAACGGAAGGAGGTGCATATGAGCTTCTCATTCAGGACATCTCCGCCGATGTCCTACATCCCGCCCACGCGGGATGAGATGAAAACGGCGGCGCAGGCTGCGAAGTTGCCGGGGTTCGCCCCTGACTTCGTCGAAGACCTGTGCAACCTTGCTGCGGGGGGTGCCATGAATGCCCCGTCCTCGTACCGCAGCGAGGTAGAGCGGCTGGCGCGCGAGCGCACGCCGCAGAATAAAGAGGAGGCGTTCGCGGCGTGGGACAAGCGCGTCGCGAACGAGACAGAAAAGCGCATGCGCTACCACCAGAGCGTGTGCGACTTTGCGGGGACGCTCGATTTCGGGATTGCGCCCGGAGCGACCCCGCTCGAGCAGGCAGTAAACCTGCTCAAACTGCTTGCCACGCAAAAAGGCGGGCAGCCCGGTGGTGGAGACGGCGAAACCCTGCCGATCTTCGGTGAAAACTCAGCTCTAGAGAAGGTGGCCGAGAAGTTGAATTCGGTCATGGAGCAGGTCGAGACCTTGTCGGCCGAGGAGCGAGAGCTTCTTGATCCCGACGGTGAGCATGACTCTTCGGCTGCTGGCGACGGCGGCGAGGATCCGAAGCAGGCTGTGAAGCTTGCCGAGGACATGCTGAGCGGGAAGGAGATCATGCTCCGGATCTCCCGCAATCTCGACAAACTGACGCGGATGAAAGTGTCGCGTCAGAAAAAGCTCGAGCCCGACCCCGAGGGCGACGAGCGGCGGCTGCGGCCGTTGGAGCATTTCGGGGAACTCATGCGGATACCCCAGTCCGCGTGGGCGCTGCCACGTAACTACCGCAATTACCTTGCGGTAACGCAGCAGCTTCTGGTGCGGGAGCGGGTGACACGGCGGGAGCGGAAGCAACTGCTGTATGTCATCTGCGATTGCAGCGGTTCGATGGGGTCCGGCCAGCGGTTATTCAAGGCCGGGGGCATCGTCATGAACCGCCTCAAAGCGGTGATTGACGGCGACGCCGAGCTTTGGTTCCGGTGGTTCGATACCGGCCTGAAGCAGCGGCACGAAGCCCGAACCGCCGACGAAGCTCGCGCGCTGATCAAGCAAATCGGCCGCGGAAACTCGTCTGGCGGAGGAACCGCAATCGCCAACTGCGTGCGAGCCGCAGTGAGCGACATACAAGAGCTCGCGACAGAAGACCACTGGCGGTCTGAGCTAGTGGTGATTTCCGACGGCGACGATGACTGCTCGTCGCTACGCCTCGCGGACCTTCAGGGGGTCCGGCTCCACGCATTCCTTGTGGAGAACAAGAACGAGGCGCTCTGCCGTGTCGCGCAAGCGAGCGGCGGGGTCGGCGTTCAGCAGTTTTAGGTTGGGGACGAGCGGATGGTATCTGCTCGTCTCTCTTTTAAAGGTTTCAGGACTGAAACTTTCAAAAGGGAGTGTCAGCGCCCGCGACTAGTCCCAGACGATGTCGAAAGTGTGGCAGAAAGGAGGAGAGCTATGGAAATAAAAATCCGTGGCCCGCCCTCATGGGGAGGTATGGTAGTAATCCTCCGAAAACTCTCTACCGGGCCGTGCATGCTCCCGCTGCAGGAAAATGCACCTCACCATCGATGCAGATACGATGGCACGTCCCGGGTGGCCGTTGCAGGCGATCGGGCGTAGTGGTTTCTTTGGGACAAAATCCCTCACTCGCGAGAGGACAGAGACGTTATGACCACAAACCGCGGGGACGGCAAACAACCCCCAACCATACGCAGATGCTGCTTTCGCGTATGAAGCCGAGCCCACGGGCTCACAGAACGCAGCGGGTATTCTGGGCCGACTGGTTTGTCGGCCCTTTCTTCAAGCGCAGCGAGTTTGCACGGTGCGCTTGAAGGAGGAAGAAAAAGTGAAAAAGAAATACAAGACTGGCGACGTCATCGATTTGGACGACGTCGCCATGTCGCCTGCGGCGGTCACCGCCTGGCAGGCGACCGCCAGCGCGAGTGCGGAAGCACTCGCGCTCCTTGCTCGGGGGCCGCTCACGGTCCCCGACGAGCAGGGTCTCTGGCTCGCCTCGGGCGAGCTAGAGATCTTCGTCGAGGTGCGAATCGGGCAGC
>CAZQNX010000082.1:0-3432 GCA_964595025.1 uncultured Candidatus Saccharibacteria bacterium
CGGCAGTGACATGACCATATACGAACGCGCGATACTCTTTCTCGACGCGGCGCGCCTTGAACTCACCCTTCAGATATGCGTAGGCCGCCTGCGTACGCGCCGCGACAACAACCCCACTCGTCGTCCTGTCGAGCCGATGGACGAGTCCCGACACGGGAATCACTTCGCCTTGCGGAGAGACCCACGCGTCCCCCACCTCGCGCATCTCCGGGTATGTATCTGCAACCCACTCGGCCACGCTCGGCTCGCGCGTGCGTCCATCGCGGTGACAGATGAGCCCTGCAGGCTTGTCGATCACGATGAATGAATCTTCGACAGCAATGATACGCGGCACGGGCATGCGAAGAGCGGGTTCTGTCACCGCCCTGTCGAGCCGAAGAGCTGCCAGACCGAGAGGAAAAGTGCGGCGACGACCGGCCCCATGATGATGCCGCCCGCGCCAAACATCGAGATACCGCCGATGACCGAGACGAAGATGAGCGCATCGGGCATTCTCGTGTCGCGCCCCACGAGATAGGGCCGTAAGATATTGTCGATCGTACCGATGATCATCGATCCGCCGATGCCGAGAATAAACGCCCCGGTGATATCGCCAAGAAGCAGGAGCGAGAAAGCTGCTGGTCCCCACACGAGCGGCGGACCCACGAACGGCAAGAGCGCGAGGAACGCCATCACCGCACCCCAGAGCGCCGCGTGCGGAATGCCGACAAACCACATGAGGATGCCTCCGGCCAATCCTTGCGCTATCGCCACGATGAGCCCGCCCTTCACGACAGCGCGCACGGTCGATGAGAATCGCTCGAAGAGTGCGCGCTCCTGCGCATCAGGGAGCGGAAAGTAGTGGCTTGCCGTCTCGAGGAATCGCTGCCCATCCTTGAGAAAAAAGAACATCAAGTAGAGGGCGACCGCGATCTTGAGAAGGAACCCGAGAGTGCCCGTAGTAGCGGCAGCAGCAAGAGAGAAGACGCTCGCCGAGAGCGCCTGGAGCCCTTCGATGAGCTGGGCACGGACGTCGCCAATCATGATGCCGCGCGATGCGAGAAATTCAGCCGGGGCAAGCGCGAGGACATTCTCGAACGAGCCGCCAGGATCCGCCGAAACCGACCGGTAGAGATCGAACGCTTCATCGACGAGAACCGTGCCGATGGCGTACGTCGGCAACGCCACGAACGAGAACGCGACCGTGAGTGTGAGCGCACTCGCGATATTCTCGTGCCCTGGTATCAGCCGCTCGATGCGCCTATAGATAGGATAGAAGAGGATGGAGAGGACGATAGCGAAGAAGATCGGCATGAGAAGCCCCGCGATCATCGCGAGGAAAAGCGCCGTCGCGCCCGCGACGAGCCCGAAGAGTACCCACCTCTCTGCCATGCCTCGTGCCGCGCTCATACCTTACTACGATACCGCATCGGGGAGATAAAGCGAGCTAGCGGACGTCTCTCCCCCAGTGCCAGATGCGCAGGGTAATCATGTGCGCGATACGAGCAAAGAGCACGAGCCCGAAGAGCGCTGCGAGCGCGAGTACGAAGAACCATGCGGCCTTGAGGATGAGGACGGGTACCGCGAAGAGGATCGATGACAGCGCACTGCTCGCTTCGTAGATAGCATTCTGGAGCGCGTGGCGCCACGACGCGCCGAGCTCCCGCCAGTCGACGACAATGATGCGCGAGACGGACACGCCGAAGTGCGCGTAGGCTGTTTCATCAACAACACTTCCCTTCCCCGCTTCGAGCGCGCGGATCTGCTCATCGAGCGAGAGCTTCGCGTTTGTGAGACGCTCAACGGTCGCGAGCTTCTCGGAGACGAGCACGCCTAGGCCACCCACTTCACTTGCACGAACGGCGCGTATCGCATCGTCGTATGCGCGCTCGGCAGCGACAAGTGTCGCCTCGATCGTGGTGCGCTGACGCGTTAGTGCCGCAATACGATCAGTGGAATCTTCGATCGATTGCGCGACTGTCTGCACATCGACAGAGAGGTCGGTCGGGCCGAGCTCTTCGATAACGGCGAGCACCTTATCGGCATGATCAGATTCGACGCGGAACGAGTACCAACACGAGCGCTCACCGCGATTTGCGGTGTCGAAGAGGACATACTCCAGCGGCTTCAGTTCTTCTATCGCATCGCAGGTCTTGTCGAGATGCCGTGTCTCGAACTGCGCGCTGTAGCCAGTGCGCTCATACTTCTCGGCATTGCGACTACCGTTCACGATCGGCATCGGCGGTGTCGGCATTATATAGTTCTGGGCCGAGACCTTCGCTTCTTCGAACAAGGCCGCTCGGCCATAATCCATCGACGGCATACTGCCGTACCTAGCATCGTCGTAGGCATAGCTGCCGTCGTATCCGATCTCGGAAACAAGGCCGGGCATCCCGCCGCCCATCCCCATCATATGACCACCGCCATACGTTGCGAAACGGAACACGGCACCGAGGACACCGCTAGCGACCGCGAGGACCACGAGTCCTCCGAGGGCGAGGCCCGCAATTTTTGCAACTGCACGCAGCGTCCAAGCAGTTTCACCGATAAGAGAAAGCAGAGAGGTAATCATATACCCCCAATGATACCGTAAGAATACGGGATGTCAGCCCGCTGCAGTGCACTAACTAACGGAGCGCAAAGGGCGTGAAATCCGTGTCGCGGTCGTACGCATCGACTCCCTCAAGGCGCTTGAGGTAGCCCACCGCGCGATAAGTGATGGGCGTAAAGAGCGCTTCGACGGCGACCTTGAAGATGTAGTTCGAGACAACAAGGCTTACGATGATAGGCGCAGCAAAGACTCCCGAAAATGCGACGAGCACGAAGATCGCGCTATCGAGGAGTTCCCCGACAAGCGTCGAGCCGATAGTGCGCATCCACAGGTGCCTCCCCGCCATCCGCACCTTCATGCGTGCGAGCACATAGCTATTCACAAATTGCCCGACAAGATACGCGACAAGCGATGCGAGCACGATGCGCGGCGTAAGCCCGAGGATGGATTCGTACGCCCCCTGATTCCCCCACTCGGGGGCTGGCGGCAGCGCACCGACACACATGAAGACGAGCGACGCCAGAAGCGCGCTCACGAAACCCATCCATATCACCCGGCGAGTCGCGGCGTAGCCATACACCTCGGTGAGAATATCGCCGAAGATATACGAGAGCGGAAACAGTACCGTCCCCGCATCGAGCGTGAGGCCCCAGAAACTAGTGAGCTTGGACGATGCGACGTTTGAGACGATGAGCACCGCCGCAAAAAGCACCGCAATGAGCGTGTAGGCGCGGGAATCCTTCATGCGCGAGACTATAGCATGTAGACACCGAGGACTACAGCGAGCGCATCAGCGTACCCTGGAATCAGGGTATGCGGATTCGCCTTCAAAATCAGGCATCATGATGCCCCAGCGCATCGAGGGAATATCGAGCTTGAGATACACGCTCTTCCCCTCCGAG
>CAZQNX010000082.1:3442-3937 GCA_964595025.1 uncultured Candidatus Saccharibacteria bacterium
CGGACTGTCATCGGATCACTCGGCTTGCGGTCGGCGTAGTTGAATACGACAACGCCTTTGTGCGTAGGATTCGGGCTCACAGTCGTGGGCTGTGGCGCAATCCTGTCTCCCAAGAGGTACCCATCAGAACCGATGTACCCGCGCTCGGTGTTGAGCGCTGCCACGGCATAAAAGAAGGTGCCAGAGCCGCTCGTCTCTTGCGTGAGGATGAATGCGGTATCCATGCGCCCGTCGAGATCAAGATCTATCTGCAGATCCTCTCCGAAATATTGCGTCACAATCGTCGAAGCGCTCGCGGGCGCGACAGGCATCTCGGCGCGACCATTCACGAGCGTGACTGGCACTCCCTCGATCAGATAAGTAGCGTTCCGCGGATCTGGGGCGCTGGTCGGTTGTGATGACACTTCCCCGATACCAGACATGCTTACCGCGGCGATAATCCCCGCAGCACAGACCACCCCAACGAGAGCAAGCATGACGTATCGATTCATGCCA
>CAZQNX010000083.1:0-3749 GCA_964595025.1 uncultured Candidatus Saccharibacteria bacterium
ACATGAGGGTGCGCGCCAACGACGAGCACAGCACCTGCGTCCACGAACGCATGTGCAAGCGTCTTCTGATACTCTTGTGCTGGCTGGTATTCCTCACCCCAGTGGGCAAAGACGATCGGCAGCCTACCCTCTGTGCGTTCGGCACGAATCTGTGCAAGCGTCGTCGAGGCGGCGAGAAACGCACCCTCGGGAGCGAATTGATTGTAGGCGACGAGCGAGATGTGGACATCCATGCCATCGTGCCGCGCGACACGCTGCTCGAGCGGATCTCCGAACGACGCGACACCGGCCGCATCGAGCGTTGCGATCGTAGACCGCACGCCATCGGTTCCGAAATTCAGTATGTGGTTATTCCCGAGCGAGACGAAGTGTATGCCATGTTCGGCAAGGAGCGGTGCCGTCGAGAGCGGGAATGTAAACGTATAATTGTGTGCACTCCCTACGGCCGAACCAACACTCACCGAATCGTGTGGAGTGATCGGGCCCTCGAGATTCGCGACAGCGATGTCTGCCGCGGCGATTAGTGGATTGAGGCATGCGAGCAGATGGTCGTCTCCAAGCAGCTCTCCCGCCTCGCGCACCGAGCGATCGAACATCATGTCGCCACCAAAAAATACAGTGAGTGTCGGCATGCCTTCACTGTCAGGAACTGCGAGCAAGCCGCGCACAAGAGGTGCTAGGGCAAGAGTGCCCACGAAGACGGCGAGAAACAGCACATATGAGTGGCGCGACATGCACGCACCTTGTACCCTTATTCCACGATGCGCGCAAGCGAGTGAGGTTTGCCCTCGAGCGCTGACGCATGCGAGATGCGGACGAACTGCGCCTTCTTCTGCATGTCGGCGACGGTCTTTGCTCCCAAGTATCCCATGCTCACCTGGATACCCGAGGCGAGCGTCGCGACGACATCAGCCACCGGCCCCTTGCACGGCACGAGCGCCTCGACTCCTTCTGGCACAGCCTTTCTCCCCTGAGTGAGATAGCGCTCTTTGCCCGACGAGCTTTCGATCACGGCTTTCGAGCCCATGCCGCGATATTCCTTGTAGCGGCGCCCATCGAACTCGACGATATCGCCCGGCGTCTCATCGGTACCCGCAAAAAGATTGCCGAGCATGACAGCCGAAGCGCCCGCAGCGAGTGCCTTGGCAATATCACCCGAGGTGCGAATACCGCCATCGGCGATGACCGCGACCTTCTTCTTGCGCGCCACCTCGACGACTTCCATCACGGCCGAGAGCTGTGGCATACCCACACCCGAGACAAGGCGCGTCGTGCAGATGGAGCCAGGACCAACGCCGACCTTGATGGCATCCGCAAATCCGACGACAGCCCTCGCGGCCTCGGCGGTCGCGATGTTTCCAAATATCATCTTCGCCTTCTTCAGCTTCTTCTTGATATCCTTAGCACTCTGTATCACATTGAGATTGTGTCCATGCGCACAGTCGATTACGATCGCATCTGCGCCCGCCGCTTCGAGTGCGAGCGCCCTGTCGGCGGCAAATGGCCCGCACGCCGCGGCAACCCTCACGCCTGCTTTTTTCGCCTCTTTCACCATCGCTACCTGCTCTTCGATAGTGCAGTTGCGGTGCAAGACCGCCATGCCGCCGAGTTTTCCCAAGGCGATTGCCATCTGCGGACCCGAGACCCTGTCCATTGCAGCCGAAAGCAGTGGGAGACCAAGCTCGATACCAGCGACGCGTGTGTGAAGTTCGGCCTCGCGCGGCTCTATGGCACTCGCAAGTGGCCGCAAGAGCACGTCGTCAAACGTAAACGCTTCGGGGAGCACCTTTTTCATGCCTCACTGTAGCACAAGGCCCACATACTGGGCAAAAAGCTTACTTCTTCTTTTCTGCGAGAGCCGCCTTGATGAACGCGTCGAAAAGCGGGTGCGGCGCAAGCGGGCGCGCCTTGAGTTCTGGGTGGAACTGCGTCCCGAGGAAGAAGGGGTGCACGTCTTTGGGTAATTCGGCAATCTCGCAGAGAGTGTGGTCGGGTGAGACACCGGAGAATTTGAGACCTGCCTCGGTGAGCTTTGCGACATACGCGGGATTCACCTCGTAGCGATGACGGTGGCGTTCCGAGACTTCGTCTGCGCCATACGCCGCGCGCGCAACCGTGCCGGTGCGAAGCTTGCAGGGATAGGCACCAAGACGCATCGAGCCGCCGTAATCCCTGCGCGCGAGCTTCTCGGCCTGATCCGGCAATATCATGACGACCGGATGCTTCGTCTTCGGATCGATCTCGGTCGTGTGCGCCCCTGCGAGTCCTGCGACGTTGCGCGCGTATTCCACAGTAAGAAGCTGCATGCCATAGCAGAGGCCGAGGTACGGAATCTTGTGCTCACGCGCGTAGCGAATCACATTTATCTTCCCCTCGATGCCCGATTCGCCGAAGCCCCCCGGCACGAGGATGCCATCGTACTGCGAGAGTTCGGCAACCTTCTTCTGATCTTTCTGATACTCCTTGGCATTGAGCCAGTGCAGTTCGGGCTTCACGCCTTGATGAAATGCAGAAAACTTAAGCGCCTCGATGACCGAGAGATACGCATCGGAGAGCACGAAATCACCGGTATCGAAATACTTGCCCACGATGGCGATCTTCACCACGCGCTTACCGTTGTGTGCGTGCGCGGCAAATTTCGCCCACTCCGAAAGATCGGATTTCTGCTTCGGCTTGATGCGGAGGCGCGCGAGGAGCTGCGAAGAGAGGTCGTCGCGCTCAAAATTGAGTGGGACATCATAGATCGAGTCGACATCGGGTGCCGAGATGATGCGCTGCGCCGGGACATTCACCTGCACGGCGAGCTTCTCCTTGCGCTTCTCGTCGAGCGGCATCGGTGCGCGGGCAAGGAGAAAGTCGGGCTGCACGCCATAGCCGTTGAGCTGGCGCACGGCGTTCTGCGTCGGTTTTGTCTTCATCTCGCCTATTGTCCCTGGCACGGGCATGTAGGAAACCATCGCAAAGATGACGTCGTCGGGATTGCGCAGGTGGATGACGCGGGCCGCATCAATGAAGAGCGCGTTCGAGAAATCACCGAGCGTGCCGCCGATCTCGACGACCGTCACGTCGGACTTCGCAAGATCCGCCGAACGGTAGAGACGGTCCACGACCGCATCGCGCACATGCGGCACCGCCTCGACGCACTTCCCAGCGTAGCCCAGATTGCGCTCACGATCGATGACCTCCTTGTAGATCATGCCGCTCGTCATGTAATCCTCTGGCCCGAGATCCCGATTGAGGAAGCGCTCGTAGTTGCCCATGTCCTGGTCGGTCTCGAGACCGCTGTCGAGCACAAAGGTCTCGCCGTGCTCCGTGGGGTTCATAGTGCCCGCGTCCACGTTGAGATACGGGTCAATCTTGACGAGATTGACCGAGAGCCCGCGTGCAGCGAGAATCTTGCCTATCGACGCGGTCGCGATGCCCTTCCCCACTCCCGACATCACACCCCCTATCACAAAGATGAATTTGCGGCCTTTCTTGGTAGCCATGGTGCGCACACACGCTAGCTAGTACTTGTGGACTATAGCACCGCGTACAGTACCTGTCGCCCGAAAAGGGGTGTGGATGAGAGAAGAGGACACGGAAACGCGCACGCCGCAAGGTTTAGCGGAGGTAGCGCCTGATGGCGAGGAAGCTCGAGAGAGCGCCGAGACCGATACCCGAACCCATGACGACGAGGAATATGAATGGGAATGAGTCCGTGTAGTAATCGAAGACGTTGAAGGTCGAGAGGAAGCGCTCGGATCCGG
>CAZQNX010000084.1:0-3741 GCA_964595025.1 uncultured Candidatus Saccharibacteria bacterium
GGTCTCAAGTTCGACTTCATCAATCCGTTGACACGTTATTATGTTGTTGCGGCATTCGTCATTATGGCGCTGTTCGTATTGTCGCGCATTCTGGCATCTCCATTCGGCGCTGTTATCGAGGAGGGCGACGTGGTCTCGCTCGATTTCGGTATCAAGCATCGCGGCCTCTTTACCGATCATGCGGTGACGGTCATTGCGGGGGAAAAGCATGACCCCGCAGACGTGAAGATGCTCTCTGCCGCGTACGAGGCGCTGCAGCTTGGTATCGATCAGGCGCGCGTCGGGAATCGCACAGGCGACATCGGTGCGGCGATACAGCGTATTGCCGATTTGTATGGTTACGGCTACCCACTCAATCTCTCGGGGCATGGCGTAGGGAAGGCCGTGCACGAAGAGCCGCATGTCCCGAATTATGGCGAGCCGGGGAAGGGGGAGAAGCTCGTCGAGGGGCTCGTCATCGCTATCGAGCCGATGTTCATCCGCGGCAAATCGGATCTCTACATCGATAAAGACGGTTTTACCTATCGTACGAAAGATGCGTCACGCACGGTCCATGTCGAGCACACCGTGCTCATCACGAAGGATGGCCCGGAGATACTCACCAAGGTATAGTGGTGCGTATGCTCCTCATACTCGATCTCGACTACACGCTACTCGACACCACCGCATTCAAGAAGGCCCTCACCGCAAGTCTTGAGCCGCTCGGCGTCACGCAGGATCAGTTCTACGACACCTATGGGACTGTCTCTCATGCGATACCGGGCCAGCATAGCTACAGTTTCGAAGCCCAGGCGCAGCTCTTGCGCGAGAAATATGGGTTCGACGAGCGTGAAGTCGTCGCGCGCCTCACCTCGGTATACGATATCCTCCCGACATTCCTCTACCCCGATGTCATGCCGTTCCTCGTGCTCCTGAAAGGAAAGCACATACCGGCCACCCTTTTCACGTGGGCGAATCCGACGCACCAAGAGGCGAAGGTGAAGAATCTCGGCATCGAGCCGTATCTCTCGAAAGTAATCATCACCTCCGAGGATAAGGGGACTGCCGAGCTCGATCTTCCGGGCCCCGCGTCGGCGTGGGTATTCGTAAACGACAATCCCAACGAAATCCGCGCACTCGCCGCGCGCTATCCCGCGAGCCAGATGATCCGTATCAAGCGCGCCGACGGGAAAGCGTTCCCGCCCGAAGAAGATGTACTCGATGTGCCCACATTCACGACGCTCGATGATGTCCGCGAGCATCTCGGACTGTAGATGTTGCGCACACGCCAGGATTCGGGTAGGGTTCTTCCAGAAAAGGAGACTCACCATGGCAGAAAAACGCACTTGCGGCATCTGCAGCGCGTGCTGCAAGGCACCGCCGATTTCGGTGCCGGGTTTTGAAAAGCGTATGGGCGAGTGGTGTCGCCACTGTGCCCCGGGCATCGGGTGTCGCATCTACAGCGCGCGGCCCAGTTTTTGCCGCAAGTATCGGTGTGCATGGCTTGATGGTGCCGACACGAAACGGCCAGATCGGCTCGGTGTCGTGGCACGTTATAGCATGTTCCCCGACACTGGGAGGACACTTGTCCTGCTTGAATATACGGGGGGCGCGCTTGAAACCGAGCCGGTTGCTCGCTACCGTGATCAAGCTCTCCGCGAGGGGAGTGCCGTCATGATGGTTCCGGTGGTGGGCACAGTAGTGATGTGGCTACCGCCCCAAGTAACCATGGCTCGCGGTTCCGCTATCGAAGATGGCCGTATCGTGGAAGCTCAAAGCTGGCCTGCATGAAGAAAGGCAAAGAGAAAGAAAGGGGCGCTCTCACGTGAGCGCCCCTTCGTGTTGGCTGCTCCAGGTGTGGAGGCACACGGCAGCAGCCACCGAAGCGTTCAGTGATTCCGCTCGCGGACTCATGGGTATCGACAGCAATATATCGCAGTGTTCGCGGGTCTTTTCGCGCAGGCCCTCGCCCTCGGATCCGATTACGAATACGGTCGGCTCGGTGAATTTTTCGGCAGCGAGCGGATTTGCACCGTCCATGGCGAGTCCGTAGACCCAGAAGCCTTTTTCCTTGAGTGCGCGAAGCGCCTGGTTGACGTTGCCTATCTGTACGAGCGGGATGCGGAATGCCGTACCTGCCGAAGCCTTGACGACCGAGCCCGAAAGCGGAGCTTGGTTGTGCTCGGGAATGAGCACGGCCGCTGCGCCGAATGCTGCCGCGCTACGGATGATGGCACCCACATTCTGTGGATCAGTGAGTTCGCCCAAGACGATGATGCAGGTGTCTGCCGTGGGGGATTGTACAGCGGAAAGCGAGTCGAGGCGGTGCATGAGAAGCGCCGCATCAAACTCAAAGATGAGTCCTTGGTGGAGAGCGCCGCCGACAAAGTGCTCGGCACTGCGCTTGGTAAGCTGCTCGGGCACGATCTCGTGCTCCTTGACGGCTTGCCAGATCTCATCGTCGCGTAGGTGCTCTTCGATATGGACGCGCCCCACGCCTTGCGGGTATGCCGCGAGTGCTTCGAGAAAGGGATTTTTGCCGTAGAGCCAGGTCGGGTTTTTCATGTGGACACTATACACCGAAAGCGCGTTTTTGCGCGCTATACTACCTTTATGCCCCCGCGTCCGATGATGGCCGAGCGTGTCGCGCGACAATCCGCCGATGCGCCCGCGAAATTCCGCACCCCCGAAGAGGAGCTCACTTATCTGCGCGAGCAGGTGAAGCTCAAGGAAGAGCAGCTGCATGTAGCTGGGCAGCGTATCGAGAGTGATCGTATCGCCGCGCGCGAAGTCGCGTCGTATGCTGAAACGCATCCGGCCGAAGTCTTGCACGAGAGTGCGATCGTTCCCGAACACGACATCATCCATCACGCGCTCAAGCTCGCGCCCGAGTCGCACGATACGCAGGTGGACGCACTTCTCCACATCGTGCAGGAGCAGGGGATACGCAATGCGCTGTCTGTCGCGGCCAAGATGAAGAGCCCGCATCTCGAAGACGACCTCCACCGCGCGCTCGTGCGCTACATTGCCGAAGGATTCCCGCAGAAAGGCATACGTCCTCCGGAGAAGATACGCTACGGTCTCTCGCTCGTCCTCTTCGAAATACAGCCGCAGGCGCACGGCGAGGGCACGACCGAGCAGCAGCAACAGGCCAAGCTCGAGCAGCTCCTCTCTTCGTCCGAGCAGCTCTATGCCGGCCTCATGTCGCTCATTGAGAAGCACGAAGGGTTCTCGCTCGAAATCGCCGTCTCCGAGGGCACCGAAGAAGCCTCGCTCTATCTCGCGGTGCCGCGTGTGAAGCAAGCGCTCGCCGAGCGACTTATGTCGAGCGTATTTCCGAATGCGCGCATCTCGGAGTGTCGGGGTGATTACAATATATTCAATCAGAGTGGTGCGCATGCGGCTGCCTATGCGACACAGGGCGAGCACCCCGCCTATCCTCTCAAGACCCCCGAGATGTTCGAGCATGATCCGCTCAATGTCCTCCTCGCCGCATTTGCCAAGATTGCGAAGCACGGCGAAGGAGCAGCGCTCCAGATTGTCGTCTCGACCGATGGGAATCGTTTTAATGAGCACTACAAGCACATCCTCCACGAACTCCAGAAGGGAAAGCCTATCGAAGAGGCGTTGCGCGTGGCCGAGACGACCATCGGTCGCGAGCTTCAGAAGCTCCGCAAAGAGCTCATGTCGTCGGGGTCGGACAAAGATCGCGAGATGCAGGCGCGTATCGGTGCCGACAAGGTTGCCCAGGAAGAAATAGAG
>CAZQNX010000085.1:0-3678 GCA_964595025.1 uncultured Candidatus Saccharibacteria bacterium
TTGCATGCGCCACCGTATTCGTGGCGACGAGAAACCAGGCCTCGGATAAAGTGCTCGACGGGCTCCTAGCCGAGTCTCTGGCGAGGTTTGGAGACACCTCTTCCTACGAGCAGCAGGTGGAGACCATCGCGCGCTTTCCCGACCGAAGCCTGCGTATCGAGGGCATCTACCGCATCGACAGGGGAAGGATGCGTTTCGAGACCATCTCAACGACGACACTCTCCTTCCCTGGTGGGCCCTCGGGTATCACTTTCTCGCTCCAAAACAGAGCACTCGGGCGACAAGTGTATGTGCATGTGCACACCGCTTCTCCTGTGCTCAAGGGAACGATTCCCTCGCACCAAGAGTGGCAGCACTTCTCGGCGGATGCGATACCCGAAACGTACCGCGGCATAGCGGTACCCGGCCCCATCCTCGACAACCTCCTCGTCCTTTCCGAGAAAGGGGCGTATCTTTCTTCGCGCGGTCGGCCAGTACGAGTATCAGACGGCGAGCGCATGCTCGTGCGCTATGTCTTTGCTCGCTCTTCGAAAGAGCCGGGCCCCGGGACGCTCCAGGCACTCCTCGCGCGTATCGGAAATAGCGGCACCATCACCCTCTGGCTCGACGAGTCGCCGCGACCGCCTGTGAGACTTGCGTTAGTCGGCACCGACTATAATCCAACAACGACTCTGTCTCGCCTCGGCGAAACGATGCCTATCGAGCCCCCTTCCCTTGTTCGATGATAGAATGAGTGCATGACTCATCGGGCGCGAAGGCATACGCGTGTCGTAGCGTTCACCCATTCAGTGGTCGTCTTCACCCTGCTCGCGTCGAGCGCCGTCACATTCGAGCGCGGCGAGACAGTACTCTACCTTGCTCCGCGCACCGAGACCGAGCTCTCGCTCGGCGACTCGACCGAGATAGACATCATGCTGAGCACCGAAACCCCGATAAACGCCATCAGTGCCACTGTCGCCTTCCCTACCGAACTCATCGATATCGTCGGCATCAGCAAAGAGCGCTCCTTCCTCGACCTCTGGACAGAGGAGACAGCGATTCGAGAAGATGTGGGCGAGATCCACTTTAGCGGAGGCACCGTGCGCAAGGGCGGCATCATCGGGACGACGACAGCGCTCACGATAGCTGTGCGCGCCAAGCGCCCCGGCATCGCAGAGCTCTACTTCCGCGAAGCGCGTGTACTCGCGAGCGATGGACGCGGCACAACCGTCGAAAGCACAGGGCGTCCGTTTTCATATCGCATTAGCCCACCCGCACTTGCAAACGCGGGCGGCGGTACTAGTGTAAGCTCGCCCGAAGCGCAACCGAGTAACCGCTCACCCGACCTCAACGCGGATGGTGCAGTAAATCTCGTCGATATCTCTATTTTCCTCATGGGGCTGGCGACAACGCGCGACATGCGCCTCGATCTGAACAGCGATGGCGCCGTGAGCGTTGGCGATCTCTCGGTACTCCTCGTGCACATGCGCTAGTCGCGCAGGACACGAGACACGCCAAGTCCGACGAGAAACCCGGCAAGCACCAGGCCCACAAGGAAAAATTCTTCTCGCGCCCAGAAGCGCGGCGCGGCTTGCGCCGAAGCTGCCGCCTGGGCCTGATTCGTCACCTCTTCGCGCGTGCCCGCCGTCGCAGGCTCGACGGCGCTATCTGAAACCGACGTCGCTGTTGATGTGGCCGCAATAGGAAGCGTTTCGTTTGTGCTCGGGGGAAGTATGGGCAGGGGTGGCGGAAGTATTTGCGCAGGACGGACCACATAACGCGCTCCGTACATACTGGAAAGAACATTTGTCTCCTGTACGTCTGCGGCAAGCAGTGTTCCCGATGTAAACGATATCGTGCCTTCGGTGGTGCGAAGCGGCACGAACGTGATTGCAAAGAGCCTGCCCTCGCTCCCTTCGAATCGTGCGCCAAACCATCCCGAGAATCGTATCGTGCCATCCTGTGCCTCGGGCGTCGTCGCCCATGTGACGACGATAGAATCAGTAGTATCGATGCGCTCTACGCGCATATCCCGAGTGTCGAACCGTATCTCCCCTTCGGCTGCATTGAGCGGGTGCTGTGCGGCATCCGCACGGACGACGAGCGTCAGCGGCATGCCGACCTCGTAGGTACCGCTTCCCGGCACGAGCGAGAGCGATGCATCGGCATGAGCAACGCTAGGCGCGAGGAGTGCAAAGCAGAGTACGGCGCCGAGGCGCATATGATCAGGCGGCAGCACGATCGCGGCGCGCGAGATGGAGGCGTATGAAGATTGCCACGAGCGCTATCAGGAAGAAGAGCCCGTACGAAACGAGCTCGGCGTATGTATATTGGCGCGGCGGAATGGCGTGCGGATCGAAATCGGCGCGACGAACGTTCCCCGCCTTGTCTACGGCACGGACGACCAGGCCGTCGTCGAGCGCACGCGCTTTCACGACAAAGGGGGAGATAATCTGCTTCCACGCACCTCCTTCTGCGATCTCGTAGTGATCGAGGCCGCTCTGCTTGTCGGTCGTCGAGAAGACGATGTAGTATTTGCCGCCAAACACAGTACGATCGGAGCGGACTTCGATACCGAACGGCTCGGGAGCTATCGTATCGGCACGCACCGTATCGAGCCATGGATTGCGAACGAGCGTCGGCGCGTCTTCGAGCGTTATGTCCGCGGCGCGGAACGAGAGCTCCGCGGCGCTGCCGAGCCCGTCGTGCAGATACACGCGCGTCGAAGGCATGAACGACACGCGCGCCGTCTTGCCAGGAGCGCCGACGACGGTGAACACGGCCTTGCCCAGGATGTTGCTCTCGGCGGGATCGCCCTGCACGCGGCCGCAGTACCCTCCCGGCACTCCCCCCGAGAAGGACACCTGCCCCGCAGCTGTATCGAGTTTTGGCTCGGCGACCCACAAGCTGAATATCGAGTCTCCGCGACTGAAATCGACCGCGCGCAGCGCGTCGGTCGGATACTCGAGTGCGACTTCGGCTGCATTGAGGCACTCACCGTCGTTCTCAACGCGGATTGTGGCGATGAATGTGTCACCGATGCCGTAGACCAGCTGTTCGGTCTCTACCGAGAGCACCGCGGCATGCGCACCCACCGGAAGCGAGAGCCCGAGGAGACACGCGAGGACATAACGGTACATACGAGAAGTATAGCTCATGATGAGATGCATGCTAGCCTGTCCACGCAAAGAGCATGATGCTGAAATCGGCGAGATTCACGCGCCCGTCTTCGTTGAAATCGGGTTCTTCGTCGTCGGTATTCCACGACAAGAGGAAGATGGAGAAGTCGACGAGGTTCACCTTGCCATCCTGATTGAGGTCGGGAGACCGCCCGGTGCGCGCATCGGTACCGATGGAAAAACTGACAGCCTTCCCAAAGCCACTCTTCACGAGCGGTGAGAGCCGGAACGCGGCCTTCGCCGTATACGCGCCACGATCGAACGATGCACTGTCTGCTTGTATCGTCCATACGCCGGCGGCATTCGCCTTGGCGGTGAGCGGTGTCGAGCCTCCCGGACGTATGTCGACAGAGACATCGGCATGCGGAACGGTATGCCCCGTCATCGTAAACGAATCGCCGGGCTCCACGCGCGCCGGAGTCACGGTGAGCGTCGGCGGGATGAACACATTCGCGACAGTAGTGATGGCGCTCTGAACGACCTCAAAAACGACCGATGTCGTGATAGAAGTCACGCCCCG
>CAZQNX010000086.1:0-3658 GCA_964595025.1 uncultured Candidatus Saccharibacteria bacterium
ACGGGAGAAGGCGTACAGGGGGCGAACCCCCGCCGCCTTCAGTGCCGCCTCGAGAGGCGGCATCAGAAAGGGCGCGCCGCCGATCATGGCGGCGCGGAAGCCAGAGCTCGCCGCGATGACGGCGAGCTCTGCCGCACGGAGGATGACCTCCGTGCGGTCGGGCCGCGCCGCGGGAGTGGGGGGGGGCTGGAGGCCCCCCCGGTCGGCGGGGGCAACCCCACCCGCCCCCGCCGGGTGTTGTGTCAGATTCAAAATTTGGCGCATCGCTGCGCCTCCTTTCTCTTGGGCATGATCGCCCGTGGAGAGAGACATGCATTGCTCTCTCCACGCACAATCCTGCGTCCCTTCTTTCAATCCCCATTTTAGAGATTCAAAGAAGGAGACGAGTTGAACCAACAACTCATCCCCAACCAACCGCGGCTTACGCCACGGCAACCTTTTTGCCCGGCTGCTTGCGCAGCCAGGCCAGAGCCTCGGCGCGAGCGCGAGCGCGCTCGCTGTCGAAGTCCGACCGGTTCGGGCGGAACTGCCCCCAGCGGATTTTTTCGGCCAACTCGTTTCGTCCGCGCTCACGCGCGAACGTCTCGGCGGCGGCCGCGCCGCCGAGAACAAACAATTCGTTGATAACTTTTCCGAGAGCGACCATGGGTTCCTCCATTGGTCGTTACCGCGGTTCCGCCGCGGCACGGTGTTTCGAGGCAAAGATGCCCCCTTGCTCCAACTTTCTGACCCGCAACGTGGTGCGGAAAAATTGAAGCGAGGCGGAATCCTTCCACGCGGCCTTGCATGTTTGCGATGCAAGGCCGCGCTGATTTAATTTCTTTTGTTCTACTTATGTGTCGTGTCAAAGAGCATCCATCCTCCTTCGCGGAGATATTTCTGGGCACGAACGGGTGGTTATTCCTTTCATGCCTAGCCGATATCTATGCGATACGGGTGACCTTCGTCCCCTCCCGGGGCATTCCGTTGCTTGTAGCCGGTTTGTAAGTCAGCTAGGTCGCTTCGGTTCCAGGTCTGCAAAGCGGGTTCGGGGTGTTTCGTATCCCTACGGCATCTCCCTGCCCTTTCAATTTCTGCGCACAGTATACCCTGCGGCGAGCCAAGTGTCAAACAACATTTTCACAATATTGCCAAATATGTTACCAAAAATAGCTTTGTTTTCAATACTCTTACATACATAAGCCATATTTTTGTCATAAAGTATTGACAAATAAACCTACCTCGTCTATACTACTCACATGGAATCACGAGCGACTACCGAGATGCTCATGCAGGTCGGCCTCACGAAAGATCAGGCCGCGCTCTATGCGGCACTCTTGGCCAAAGGTCCGCAAACAGCTCGCGAGGCGACCAAGGCTGCCGGGGTAAACCGCACGCTCGGGTACGCCGTCTTGGCCCAACTTCAGGAGATCGGCCTTGTACTCAAGGCCGACGAGCCCGGAGCTGTTGCCGTGTTCTCCCCCGCACACCCCAATACATTGCATGAACGTATCGATGCACAGGCACAATCTGCCGAGCGCGCTGCGATTGCTCTCAAATCCGCGCTCCCCGACCTTGCGAGTGCGTACAATCTCTCCATTGGTCGCCCCGGCATCCGCTTCTACGAAGGACTCGACGGTATCAAAGAGGTACTCGAGGACACACTCACTGCAAAAGAGATCATCTATAGCTATGCAGATCTCGATATGGTCGAGAAATATATGTCAGATATCAATAAAGAATATGTCGCAAAGCGCGAAAGGCTCGGGCTCAAAAAGAAGGTGCTTTTTCCAGACACACAAGAGAATCGATTCGTACTTGAGGGATACCATGTAAAGATAACCGATGCGAAACTCATTCCGACTCACGAGCACCCTTTTAAGACCGTCATGCAAATATATGACGGCAAGATTTCCTATTTCACGCTCGGCACCGATACGCTTGTGGGTGTCATCATCACCGATTCGAATATCTACGAAATGCACAAAACCCTCTTCGAGTCGCTGTGGGAGAGTCCTACCGTGAGGAGCGTCGACGCGTAGCGGGCCGTTCCTCTGTCAGGGGATCTTTCTCGAACACCGTGTAGTATCGTGTTTTGCCACCAAGCGAGCTTTTGAAATACCTCGTGAGGATGAAGCCTGGCTCGAAAAGCGTTCCAAAATCGGGCTCCGCATCATGCGCGCCGTACCTGATGCCGATGGACTTTTTCTTGGGGGATACTGCCCCTGCGCGTCGTATGATTTCCTCTTTCGGCATCTTAACCGCAGTGCTTTCGAGGAGTCTGTTGCGCGCGGTGTCCCACTCGATCTGAAGGAGATCCATGTTGAGTGCACCTGTAACCCCCGTTGCGACGAATCCCCACTCGAGATACTCGTGCGTGATGTCGGCACCCTTTGGGAAACATTCGGCTTTGATGAGTGTCTTCTGTGCTCGCGCCGCAAGTGCTTCGCGCGCATGGTTCGTCATCATGCGAGCGCCAGTATATTTGGGATTGACAAGCATCGAGGCGAAGTGGAGGTGCTCGACTTTCCCTGCGTCGCTCTTAATCGTGTCGAGCCTGAACAGTCCCGCGAGATCTTTCTCGTTCGGTTTTGCTGAATCGGGCGGCACTTGTATCGTGAAGAATTCCGTATCGGGATTCTCGAATGCTTTTTGCAGCGCTTCCGAGACGGTTTTTCTGAAAGACGGCGGGCGTTTTTCGTACTGCGCTTCCTGTATATCGAGGGCCTTGCCCACCATGCCCTTAAGTGTGGGGCCAGGGATGAAACCGGCACTGCTTCCCCTTGCGGCGGCGGGATCGAGTTTGAGCTCGCGCGCGATTGCCGTTGTTGCGACGATATCGATTTCTATCTGCCCAAGTTCTTTGCGGATGCGCTCGACAGGGACTTCTTCGGTACCATCGGGGCGCTTATCGGTGTCGTCGACGATACCACGCACGGCTTTCTTGAGTACGAGTGTTGCGCGTTCTCGCAGACCTGCTCCAACCCTCTCGAATTCTTCCTCGGACATCTCTTTCCCCCACCGATTGCGATACACGTCGCGCGCGATGTCTGCTGCGTCAAGCACGCGGCAGTATGCCGCCAATATTTCTTTGAAAAACGGATCGCCATCGGTCATTACTCCCTCGAGTAAGAGATTTCCATTCCGGATAAGTTCGTGCGCGAAATCTTGATCATCGTGTGCCGCAAGGAAGGCGCGAAGACCGTCCGTGCCGTATGCTCTAAGAAATCTCTGTGTCTCGTGTACGGCGAGTATATTCAGAGGGCGCAGGTATCGCAGGAAGTACACCTGCTCCAGTAATGGCCTCTGGGAAAGATTAAGGTCGCCAAAAGCATCGAGAATAGCGCCTTCGTTTCTATAAGCAAGCTCGATACTACGCACATCTTCACGAGTAAGGCTCGAGTTGCTGTGTCCTACGGAGGCATTTTTTGGCTCGAGAGGAAATTTGCAATACTCGGCTGCTATATCCTCCGCGGAATGACCCCGCGAATCATGGTGTGCTTGTTTCACAAAACCTAATTCGTCCTCATGTCGGGTCTCTAAAAGAAACCCCTGGATGGCTCTTTGGAATGAGGAATGTGCCTTATGGTTTGGGGCGGACAGCAGTAAACGACCATCTTCAGACCAGCGACCGTAGCGCACGGGGTCTACCTTAAACCAGGGAACGATGGCAAAATCT
>CAZQNX010000087.1:0-3424 GCA_964595025.1 uncultured Candidatus Saccharibacteria bacterium
AGCATGAGATTCTCGACAGAACTCACCGCGCTTTTCACCGCCTGTGCTTGCGTGATGACATCGATACAGTACGCTTCTTTTTCTACCATCGATTGAAGGCCCCGCACCTGGCCTTCGATCCGCTTGAGTCTTGTGAGCACCGCTGCCTTGATTTCGGATTTCATACTCGTATTATACCCCCTTTTGGGAGACTTACGCCTCTGCTACAATGGAGAAATCGGGGAACGCCTCCCAAGCACGAACGGTATGAAAGTAAGTTCTAACAGCATCTAACTCTCGCCGCATCTGTTAAGTCCATTACTCGGTTGGTTTTGAATGTAGAGTTTACGCCGACTCACCCCTCGGCCACTCTCTTAGCTCGGCGCGCGCGTCCGCTTCGTTTTTCGCGCGAGCTTCGACAAGCGTCTTGCACGAGATGTCGACAATGCGCTCTCCAATGCCCGAGCGGAAGGTAAAACGGGCAATCCATGCATCACCGTCTCCGGGGACTAATTCCTGCGCAGCAACTTTCCACTCTTTTGCTGGTTCCCATACATCCGTCATGTCCATGCCTTCTTGGCCCATACCTACACTATTTTATGAATAACCCACGATGCTACTGAAAGCACGAATGCTCCCAGGAGTGCGGGGACAAGTCCTTCGACCATGAACGCCGGCACAATCCACTGCATCGCATAAAAGAGGGCGGCATTCAAGACGAATGAAGAAAGCCCGAAGGTGAGGAGCGTGATCGGAAACATGAACACCGAGAGAGCAGGACGCACGATGAGCGTGATGACCGCCCACGCGAGCGCGAGGAGTACGAGATTTGTCCACTCACCGCCGACGCTGATGCCTGGCACGACGCGGACAGTGATGATGATTGCCGCGATCGCGCCGAGGAACGAGAAGAGCATGTGCATGAACTCCATGGTATCCCGTCATGGCGCAGATGCAAACGCGATGCGGCGGCCCGAAGGGCCGCCGCATCCAGAATCATCGGAGATGGCTACTCATCGAGTCCGTCGTCGCCGAACGCGCTGCGATCATCTTTCTCGTGCTCATCTTCGAGTCCCTCGGTCTCATCTTCGCCCTCGAATACCTCGTCGAGTGCATCGTCGCTCACACCCCCCTCCTCACTCTCCCCTTCTTCGTGCTTATGTTCATCATCGATCATCATGGTGGCCACTGATTACTCCTAAACACGACTATCCTATCCAGAGATACGCCGGATGCAAGCCGCCCCTACGGCAGGGTGTGAATAACTCGCCACGCACAGGTATAATCCGCCCATGCACCCGGGAGACGATATCGCCCGACACTTCCGCCTCACCGCGCCACAGGTGTCTGCGCTCAAGAAACTCCGCCTGCGCACGATCGAAGATCTCCTGTACCACTTCCCTGTCCACTACGAGGAAGCAGGAAACGAGACTCATGCGCGCGCGCTCGTACCGAAGAGTAAGGTGACACTCATCGGTACTCTCTCGAAGCTCGAGGCGAAGAAGCTGTGGAAAAGCCGCCGTGCCGCGACCGAAGGATGGTTTGAGGATGGGAGCGGGCGCGTCAAAGTCTTGTGGTTCAGCCAACCCTACATTGCGAAGATGGTTCCCCAGGGCGTCCCCGTACGCCTGACTGGCACCGTCGGAGGCTCTACCGAAAAGCCCTACCTCATCAATCCCGAAGTCGTGGCAATCTCTGCGCTCGATGGCGCCCGCGGTTCACTCTTTAGCAGCACAGACTCTTCCTTGACGGCTGATGCTCGACGCTCGACGCTGTTCCCCATCTACCCAGAATCCGCCGGCATCACGAGTCGCTGGTTCTTTCATGCGCTTGAGCGCGTCTTCGCGGCGGGAATGCATCGCGAGATAGCCGATCCGCTCCCACCCGAGACAAGCGCACGACTTCATCTTCCCGGTCTCGCATCGGCGCTCGTATGGATCCATGTTCCCGATAAACTCTCGCACACCGAAGCAGCGCGCAAGCGCTTCGCATTTGAAGAAATGCTCGTGCTCCATGTAGGGAAGGCCCGCGAGCGACTCCTGAACACGCACGAACCGTCGTTCCCCATGCCTGATGCAGAAGCTCGCATCGCGACGTTCCTCTCGTCGCTGTCACTACAGCCCACTGGTGCGCAAGAGCGCGTGATACGCGACATCGTGCATGGACTTAGCGGGGCGCACCCGATGGCGCGGCTCATCGAAGGCGACGTGGGGAGCGGCAAAACACTCATCGCCGCTGCCGCTGCGTACGCCGCCGTGACGGCGCGTCCAAAAGGGCGCGTAAGCGGTACGCTTCAGGTGGCGTACATGGCCCCGACCGAGATACTCGCGCAGCAGCACTTTACGTCGTTCATAGAATACTTCAAACACCTCCCGATCTCGATAGGACTCATCACCGGCAGCGGCTGCAAGAAGTTTCCCTCAAAGACTGCGCGCGGGGGCGCGACGAACATATCACGCGCACAGCTCCTCAAGTGGGTCGAGAGCGGCGAGATAGCGCTCCTCATCGGCACGCACGCGCTCATCCAGAAGGCGGTTCGATTCCGGCACCTCGCGCTCGCGATTGTCGATGAGCAGCATCGTTTCGGCGTGAACCAGCGCAAAGCGCTCGCACACAAGGGAGACGCGACGCCGCATTTCCTCTCGATGACGGCAACGCCGATCCCGCGCACGCTCGCGCTCACGGTCTACGGCGATCTCGATCTCTCGGTCGTCGACGAGCTCCCGCCCGGGCGCGCTCGCGTGCAGACGCAGCTCGTGCGTTCAGAGGGACGTGCCGCGATGTACGCAGCCATGCGCGCCCAGCTCGCCGCAGGAAGACAAGCATACGTCATCTGTCCGCGCATCGAAGAACCAGATCCACAAAAGCTCAACGCGCTCATGGCGAAAAGCGCGGTAGCAGAAGCCAAGCGGTTACAAAAAGACATCTTCCCCTCCTATCACGTCGGACTCCTGCATGGCGCAATGACACCAGCCGAGAAGGACTCTGCGATGCGCGCGTTCGCACAGAACGAAACGCAGATACTCGTCGCGACATCGGTCGTCGAAGTGGGCGTGAATGTACCCAACGCGACCGTAATAGCAATAGAGGGTGCCGAGCGCTTCGGACTCTCGCAACTGCATCAGCTGCGCGGTCGCGTGCAGCGCTCTTCGCACCAACCATACTGTTTTCTTGTACCAGACACGACGAGCGCGCTCTCGCTCAAGCGCCTGCGCGCACTCGAGCGCTCGAGCGATGGCTTCGCACTCGCCGAAGCCGATCTCGCACTGCGCGGCGCAGGCGATCTGTACGGCAGGCAGCAGTGGGGCATGTCGGACATCGGCATGGAAGCGCTCAAGAATCCGCGCCTCATCGAAGCTGCCCGCGCAGAAGCCTCGCGCATAGTCAGTGGCGACCCGTCACTCTCTGCACACTCCACCCTCGCACAGCGAGCACGCGCAGCTAT
>CAZQNX010000088.1:0-3379 GCA_964595025.1 uncultured Candidatus Saccharibacteria bacterium
GGCACTGGGCTACCCTATCTTCAGCTGTTTGCAGGCGAGGGACAAAATGCCGTTCCGTTGGGACAGGCGGTACCCTCGGCACAGATAAGAAACGTACAGACAAGTACCGTGTACGAGAGCACCGATGCCCAGGGTCAACCTGACGGAAAAGTGTCTTACACTCTTAATCCACTTCCCAACGTTGGAATCGCAGATGTGCAGCTAACGAAGGATGCGGAGGGCAATCTTGCACTTGAGTACGGATACACGCCTCCCGCGACGCCCGATACGAAGGGAGCGGGCGGTAATCTCGCATCGGCATCAAACGCGCCATTCGGCAGGAGCGGCCCGTTTGGTCAACAGGGCTATGGCGCCATGCAGCCATGGGATGCAATGCGGCCCGCAGGCGCAGCACCGCAGCCGAGCAGTTCCGGCTCGATGCAGCCAGGCGGTGGGTCTGCTGGAGGAGGCGGACAACGCCCGCAAACGACCGCGCAGCCTGCGCCGATTGCACAGCCGTCTCCTGTCGGGCAAGCCGGATCGGGCACAGGAAGCACGGGCACAGGAGGAACAGGGACAGGAGGCATAGGCACAGGCGCAGTGAACCCATCAGTCACTGGTGGACAAGTGGCCACAGGCGCGAGCGGCGAACGATTCTCGTGCGCACCAGCGGCCGTGGTGAATAATTCAACGACAACGCCGCTCGTTCTCACCTGGGTGTGCCCCGCCGGAACACGATCGGTCGGCTACGGATTCTCAACGCTTGGCACCAATACTGGCACGACGACACTCATCGTCGCGACAACATCGCCGACCGTCCGCTACGAGCTCGAGTGCTTGGGCGCACAGACACCGCGCAGACTCTCGTGCACCGCGCGGGTGATCCACCCCAAAGTCACGCTCGTCGCACGACCGGCCGACGTGCGCGCAGGAGAAAACACAGAATTGCGTTGGAACGCAACCGAGGTCTCATCGTGTGAACTCTTCGCACCAAATGGAACCCGCATCATGCGCGGCGGCGCGACAGGAGAAGCAACGACGCTCCCGCTTTCCGAAACGACTACCTTTACCGCCACCTGCGCGACAGCCGGAGGCGACACTGTATCGACTCGCGCGACCGTATCCGTCACGCGGTGAGAGCCACACAACCACACAGGCGCCCCTTCGGGGCGCCTGTGTGGTATTTATGATGATGCGATCGTCTTACGCCGCATCGACCTCCTTCTCGACCGGCTCTTCTTGCTGCTCTTCTACTGCCTCGGATGCGATGTCGCGGTCCTGCGCCTGCGGCTCGAGGTTTGCCTCGCCCGTATCCGATGCCTCGGAATCATCTCCGGCGATCTCTTTCTTGGTCACTTCGAATGCCGACTCCTCCTCGGCGGTATCGTCGCCGCCCATGCTGCGGATATCTATCTTCCAGCCCGTGAGGCGGGCAGCAAGGCGTACATTCTGACCACCGCGACCGATAGCGAGCGATTGCTGATCGTCGGCCACCTGTGCAATAGCGCGATTCTCATCCTGGTGCAATTCGATAGCGAGTATCTGCGCGGGCTTGAGCGCCTCCTTCACGAATTCAGGCGCGTCTTCAGACCACTCGACAACGTCGATCTTCTCGCCACCAAGCTCCGAGGTGACGACTGCGACACGCACGCCGCGCTGGCCGACGAGTGCGCCCACCGGGTCCACATGCGGATCATTCGAATGGACGGCGATCTTGGCGCGACTGCCCGGCTCGCGGACGACCGCTTTCACCTCGACGACAGCATTGGCCATCTCGGGCACTTCGGCCTCAAAAAGCTTTGAGAGAAACTTGGGGTGCGAACGTGAGAGAACGATGAACGTGCCGCGCACGCCCTCGTCGACACGCAAGAGGAGCGCGCGGACGCGCTCGCCCTGACGATAGCGCTCGCCCGGAATCTGCTCGTCGTAGGGGAGGATGGCCGTCGCGCGACCGAGATCGATAAAGAGATTGCCGCGCTCGAAGCGCTGGACGTGGCCGGTGATGATATCGCCCTCGCGCGCGCCGTACTCGCGGATAATCGAGGAGCGCTCTGCTTCGCGCACCTTCTGCATGACCACCTGCTTGGCAGCCTGCGCGGCGATGCGGCCGAAATCCTCGCGTGTCTCGAGCGGGAAGGAGATCTCCTCGTCGAGCTGCGCGTCTTTCTTCATGCGGCGCGCATCGGTGAGCATGATGTGTTGCTCGGGATTGAAGCGGCTGCGCTCATCGCCCTCTTGTGCCTCCTCGTCTTCGCGGCGCACGAGCGTCTCGTCGACAACGATCTTGGCCTGGCGGAATTCGACATCACCCGTCTCCGGATTGAACGTCGCGCGGACGATCTGTCCTTTCTTGCCGTATTCGCGACGATACGCGGCGGCGAGTGCCGTCGCGAGAGCCTCGACGACAGAATCGCGCGAGATACCGCGCTCCTGTTGGAGCTCGTCGAGAGCTGCATTGAGTGCCTTGAGGTCAAAGAGTGCCATATGGATTATGTTGTGCTATCAGTAATATTCCACTAAAGAATCCGGCCACAAGCCGGATTTAATGCCTGGATGATACCGCCGAATAGTTGGTGTGTCAAGCGGCTGTATAGGTCCACCACCTTTGGCACTTCCTCTTGGATAATGTCTGCGCCAATCTTCCGAAAGAGTGCGATTGAAGCGCTCCACGGTGCCGTTCATACGGGGAGAGCGCGGGTAGGTGTGGTAGCGGGGAATGTCTTCTCGGGTGCATGCCTCGTCGAAGAGGTGTGCAAACTCACTCCCATTGTCGGTCTGCACTGCGGGGATGTGGGCAAGCAGGCGGTACTTGGCGAGAAAATCGGCAGCAGATGCACTCGAGTGGTTTGCGTAACAGAGGGCGAAGGCGAAGCGGGTCTCGGTGTCGATGCCGGTCACGATGTAGCGTTTGAGACCGTCGACGAAGCGCACGACGGTGTCTACCTGTACCACCCGTGTACCCGGGGGACGACGGTGCTTCTTCCTCTGTGCCCGACGCCTCTCGCGGAAGACGTGTTCTCGAGCGTACCACGAGAGCTTCCTCTCGAAGGGGAGGAGGTTCCGCCTCGCGAGGTCGCCAAGCGTGCGTCCTGCGTATGACGCAGATACGCCGAGCAGTACTGCGATTTTCTGCTTGCCGAGGCGCGGATACGAACGACGGAGCGTGATGACCTTCTCGAGGTATGAGTGGTCGTACTGGCGTGTTCGCCGCTTCCGCGGTGCGGTGCTCTGGGGATCAAGCACGAGGAGCTTGCCCTGTGCGCTTCGAAGCGCTTTCTGCCATCGATACAGCGTGCGATGGGACACCCCTAAGGCGTCTCTCGCCGCCTCCTCCCCATGCACTTCCCAGAATCCCAGTATCTTCACCCGTCGCTCCACTTCCTCCTTGTTTCTCATATGT